>JAZRUL010000001.1:0-1760 GCA_045652505.1 Candidatus Onthoplasma sp.
GAACAAATAAAAAACATTATTGATCATAGTTTGTCCAATCTCACAAAAGATGAATTTCATACATCAAGCATGACAAGCGAAGAAATTAATGATTTAATTAAAATAGTTCAATCTAAAAATAGATCTGACAGGAATATTAAACAATTTATAAGTGGATATATTTCAAGTCATGGAATTTACAGCGAAATATATGAAGACACAATAGGAATTAACTTAATAAGAAAGACGGCTATCAAACGTTATACCCATAATTTGAATCTAAAAAATATCAAAAATGAAATATATTATAAATATGATACCAAAGAAGGCAAGAACATTATGTTTAGATGGCATGATAATGACGGTGTAGCTATGGATACGCTTGTTAATGAATTGACTGAAATTGGTATTTATATCAAAAGCGATTTAGAATCCGAACAATTTTTTGAATTCCTGGGATACATTGAAAATTATAAGCCTACAATGTTAAACGAAATATTCTCAAAAAACGAAATAAGCTCTGTTGTTGATAATAGTTTTGAATATGTTATGAATGAAAAACCTTTTGAAAAAGATGAAAATGTAAAAAATCAAGATACAATTTGGAATGAAATAGAAGACATAAATATTGATGATGAAATCTTTTAAAATAATAATATCTTTTAAATCAACTATTGACTATAAAATAGTTGATTTTTTTATTATTTAATTGTAATATATAATCATTAGGAGAATATATGATAGACATAAATTTGATTAGAAAAACACCTGATATAGTGAGAGAAAATATCAAAAAGAAATTCCAAGATCATAAGTTGCCATTGGTTGACCAAGTGATTGAACTTGACAACAAAGTGAGAGTATTGAAGCAAGAAGGCGACAATCTTCGTGCAATGAGAAATACTTTGTCAAGTCAAATCGGCGCTTTGATGAAAGATAAGAAGATTGATGAAGCAAACGAGATCAAGGCTACTGTAGTCAAAAACAATGAAAGAATCGCCGAGATTGAAGAGCAAGTTGCAACGCTTGACGCTGAAATCAAGAAGATAATGATGACTATACCAAATATCATTGCTGACGACGTTCCGATTGGCGAAAACGACACAAAAAACGTTGAAGTTGAACGTTTCGGTGAAGCAGTGAAACCAAGTTATGAAATACCTTATAATGCTGATATTTTGGAGTCTTTCAATGGTTTGGACAAAGAAAGTGCAGGAAGAACGTCAGGAAATGGTTTCTATTTCTTGCTTGGAGACGCAGCAAGATTGCACGAAGCAATGATCGCTTATGCAAGAGATTATATGATCAGCAAAGGTTTCACATATGCAATTCCGCCATTTATGATCAGAAGTGATGTTGTGACAGGTGTTATGAGCTTCGCTGAAATGGACGCCATGATGTACAAGATTGAAGGCGAAGACCTTTATTTGATTGGTACGAGTGAACACTCAATGATTGGCCGATTCAAAGACCAAATCATCAAGGAAGAAGAACTTCCAATAACTCTCACATCATATTCGCCATGTTTCAGAAAAGAAGGCGGAGCACACGGTTTGGAAGAGCGAGGAATCTATCGCGTTCACCAATTCGAAAAACAAGAAATGATCGTTATCTGTAAGCCAGAAGATCATATGGAATGGTACAACAAGATGTGGCAATATACTGTTGACGTGTTCAGAAATCTTGATATTCCTGTGCGTCAATTGGAATGTTGTTCAGGCGATTTGGCTGACTTGAAAGTTAAATCTTGTGATATCGAAGCTTGGAGTCCAAGACAACAA
>JAZRUL010000002.1:0-1854 GCA_045652505.1 Candidatus Onthoplasma sp.
TGTGCCAGCAAGAGCAGTGATGAGACTACCCCAGCTCACGTCTTGATAGCCTGAGCCTGTGATAGTACATTTTGTTTTCTTTGCCATTTTGTCAATAGCATCAGTCAATGCCTTTGAGCTGTTTGCTGGATAGAATGCTTCTTCACAAGTAGTGATAGCATTCACACCACATTTTGCACAAATCATCAATACGTCAGCAACGTCTTTGAACAAACTCATTGTTGTCACGATCGCAACGTCTGGTTTGAGTTTCTTGAGCTTGCTCTCCAATTCTTTCACGTCGAAAATAGTTGCACCATAATCTTTGCGCTTGCCAAGGATAACTTTGATATCCTTTCCAATGATTTCTGGATTGATGTCAAAACCAGCAACGATCTTGCCACCCTTTTCCATAACATAGCGCATTGTGTAAAGGCTCATCTTTCCACAACCAATTTGAACGACTGTAGTTTGTTTTTCTTTTTTCATTATTTCCCCCTTGTTTTATAATAATAGTTTATAATCTTTTATGTGATAAGTCAAACAATTTTTATCATTATTTATTATTTATAAAAAATGACATATTATACTTAAACATAATATGCCATAAAAATTTTTTATGTTATTTGATGATAAACTCGTCAAGCAATTTTCCAATTTCTTCCGTGCCTTGTTTTTTTGTTGCACTTGTAGCAACTATTCTATCTCGATTGAAACGAACAAGTTTTGATATCTTCATGATTTGATTGTTGACTTCACTTCTTGACAACTTGTCAATCTTGGTGAGAACAATTATTGCAGGGATTTCTTGCTCAGCAAGATAATCAAGCATTTGGTAGTCAAGATTGTTTGGCTCATGGCGAGAATCGAGAAGCAATAAAACCGCTTTCAATCTTTCGTTATCAGTGAAATAATCGTTCATGACCCTGTCCCAATTTGTAGCAATTTCTTTGCTTGCCTTATGAAATCCATATCCTGGAAGATCGACAAGATAAAACTGATTGTTGACCAAGAAATAATTGACCAATCTAGTCCTTCCTGGAGTTGAAGAAGTCTTTGCCATTTTGCTATTGTTTGTGAGCATATTGATGATACTACTCTTCCCTACATTGCTTCTGCCAACAATCGCAATTTGTGAAAAATCATCGACGATAAATTCGTCACGCTTGCTCGCACTTTTGATAAATTGTGTATTTATAAATCTCATTTGTTTTCCTTCTTTGTTTTGTTAACTTTGTATAATTTGATTATGGCAACCATATCAATAATTATAAAAATTACATTTGTAATAACTCCAAAAATAGCATTGTAATATGTTTGATATATTATCCAACATACCGCCGTCACAATTCCAAGCCATTTGTGGATCATCAAATTTTCTTGCCAAATTGAATACAAGAAAAACATAAGAGCTGCAGTTGCCAGCAACGAAATCATATTTTCATAGCCTAATATTATTATCACTGACGTCAAAGCCATTGACAATACCAACACAGAAATTAAAGACACCTTTGACTTCTTGTGTCTTTTCTCCGAATCAACGAAAAACCACACACTCGCCAGAATTGATATTATATTTAAAGTTGCAGCTGTATAAGCATTCAAAAAAAGATTTGCTAAAGAATATATCACGCATGCCGTGATCGAAATAGCCAATATCAATTTTCTATTTTTTAAGAAATATGTTGAAAGTATTGTTATTGCACCTAGCACAAACAATATTTGAGATAAAATATACATTTGAAATCCTTTTATTTTTATAGTCTATCAAATAAATTTTTTTTCGTCAAACATATTAGCCCTCTTAATAATAAGAAAAAACAGACATTAAGTCTGTTTTATTGGTGTGTGATCTTTAATTGATATTAAGTTTGG
>JAZRUL010000003.1:0-10679 GCA_045652505.1 Candidatus Onthoplasma sp.
TTTAAAAACATAATAAAAACAAAAAAGAACAATTAAAATTGTTCTTTTTCAATTGTTTATTCATCTATTGAATGTTTAGACAATTTCTTTGCAAGAGCATTGAGATAAGTGTCAGTTTGCATGAAATTTAATTCATCTTGCAATTTGTTGATCTTCACACCTATATGAGCAGAAGATTTTCTATTTTTATTTAACTCACGCTCAAGTTTTGCAATCTCATTTGCATCTCCGCGTTTGATTTTGAGTTCTCTTACTTTTGCAATAGTTGTCTTGTATTCATCTTCAAATTTTGCTCTTTCTTCAAGAAGTGAATCTAAAGATTTCTTCATTTCAATAGTTTGTTCTTCTCTCAAAGCGGTTGCTTTTCTCAAGTACACTTGTTTTGAGAAGTTTTTGTCTCTTGCATAGTCTGTTTTAACTTTCTTTGAAGGTTTTTTCCATTTCACTTTCTTCAAAACTACTACGACTACAGCCACAACAATTATTGCTGCAAATGCAACACTTGGAAGAATGTAGAACCATAATGATTTGTTGCTTGGTGTTTTGTTTGTGTCAGTTGGAGTAGTGTTGTCAGTTGGTGTTGTCACTTTTTTGAGTTTAACAACATTTGCTTCAGCGTTTGAATTGAAAGCTGTTTCATCAAAACCATTTGCTTTGTTCATAAACTGAATGTTTGCAATGATTGTGTCAGATTTGATTGATTCTTCTTTGCTGACCAGTTTGAAATTAAGATAAGTTGTTATTGTAGTATCTGGATAAATGTAGAAATTGTAAGTTGTCCATTCGTTGTAAGAATTCTTTTCTACAAAGCAATCTTCAAAGCTTGTAAGCGAAATGTCAAGAGTGCTCATTTTATCTTCACCTTCAAAGTTTGCTAAGCATTTTTGGTTGTAAACAGAAAGACTGATTTTGTAGTATTCGTTTGCATTAAGCTTGAAGCCAAGTTTTGATGTAAATGTATATTCTACATCACCTTTGGCATGAATCGAAAGAGCGTTTTTGTTTTCTGACTCTAATGCTGAAAATGCAGATCTATAAGAATCATCAACAATGTTATGACTATCTGTCAAATCAATTATTTTTGTAGTGATATTTTCAGCCTCAGTGGCACCGATATATGTTTTATTGGCAAGAATATCAGATAAATCAATTTTGTTATCGTTTGGTTGAGCTTTGTACGCTGTTTCGATAGAGTAATCGTATTGAGCAAGGTCTGCCAGATAACCAAAATAGATATCATCAATATATGCATATCCAAAGTTGTCGGTTGACAAAGTGATTCTCACTGACAGATCGATGTCTTGGTTGCCTGAATAAATATAGAAGTCAACGTCTTGCCAATTGCGAGCACCAGTACTGATTTCTTTTTCTGCAATAATTGTATCATTTGATACCAAGGCGATATTTGCGATTGCGCCTTGAGTTTGAACCTTCATATTAAATCTATGATAAGTGTTTGCAGACAAGGTTTTTGTCTTGCTTTCATAAATCAAGGTGTCAACTGAATGATTGTACATCATCAAGACATTGTTGTTGCCTTTTGAAGTGCTATCTTTTGGATCGTAAGGGTTGATGAAGTTGTGCATGTCTGATAGACCATTAAAATCCTTAGTGTTGATAACACCGTGATATTGAGTGTCAGATCCTGTTGTCACTGTGAAATCTTTGGCTGTAGCAGGGAATGGATTTGTCAAATCTTCAATATCAAAATTGTTGAAATTTCCATTATCAACCATGAAGCTTGAAACGTTTGTGAAGTTTGTTGTCAAATCTATCTTT
The DNA here is from genome assembly GCA_045652505.1 of Candidatus Onthoplasma sp. Taxonomy (GTDB): domain Bacteria; phylum Bacillota; class Clostridia; order Christensenellales; family UBA1242; genus Onthoplasma. The sequence continues at coordinate 1,780 of JAZRUL010000003.1, forward strand.
GCTATTGTGCTACCGGTTGAGATAGGACTAAATGTTGATGATTTTACATTCCTTGTCACAATACGAGAAATATACAATTCGCCTGTTGTGTCAGCATTTTCTTCGTCTCCAAGAGAGAATTTGAATTTATATGTTGTGTCTCTATCAGGATAACCCTTGATATAGAAATCATAAGCTTGGAAATTGTTGTAATCGGTTGAAGAAGTGTTGGCTGTAATACTGAGAATGTCAGTGCTATTTTCTTTTTTGTTGCCAGTTTCGATGAGTTGGAGAGTTGCCTTTCCATCCAAATCAACAGTCTTTGCATAAACTGTGATTCGGTAAATGCTGTTTTGATTGATTGTCAAGAAATCGTCTTCGGTCTCTCTTGAGATATTTGCTCCTGTTAAACTTTTCAAAACGACAGATTTTGTCACTGCGCCATCATTTGCAAAAGAATCGTATGCTATGTCGTTTTCAAATATGTCTGAAAGATTGTAAGTGTTCAACACACCTTCTCGTTTGTCTACGTCCAAGTGTTTTTCTTTATATTCATCCAAGTCTTCAGAAACATCCAAGAATGTTGAAGGATTCAATTTTTGTGCTGACAAGTTGTCGAACAATACAGTGCCTTTTGAATTGTTGAGATACATTCCGATCTTGATATTGCTGTCATTGTTTTGATTTGTTTTGATCATGAATGTACATGTTATCCAAGTATTTTCGCTTGTAATATTTGTCATAGAAGTGTAAACTTCATCATCTTGCATCAATTTCAAACTTGCAACACCCGAATCAGATGTCAACACGTCAACACTGATCATATAGTAAGAATCTTTCTTGAGTGTGATTGTTGAACTTGTTGTATATCCAAAATAAATTGGCGAGTTGCTTTTGATCATAAGAGCATAGTCATCTGTCGAATTTTGCATAAATCCATATTTTTTCAAACTTATTACACCAGAACTATCTTCAACTCCAAAATCTTTTGCTGAGCCAGACGCTGTAAATCCAGACGGAGAGAAAGGATAAGATGATGAAGTATTTGAGTCAAAGTTGGCGTTTGTGATTGTGACATTTTGCATCGAAGCTTCTGTCTTATATTGTCTATTTTGAATTTGGAATAATCCAATTCCAGATATTAACATCAAAAGTAGTGCTAATGATGAGAAAATTATATATTTTATGTTCTTAGTAATTGTTTTCATTGTGACCTCTTGATAAATTATTGCTTAAAACTAAATTATTATAATATAAAACTATAAAAAAAGCAAATAAATTTGATAAAAAAGCACAACATAAACACATGAAAAAGGTGAAAAAAATCAATATAGTGGTTTTCGGGGTGATCATTGGGCTTATCAATGGATTTTTTGGCGGTGGCGGAGGAATGGTTGTTGTACCACTATTAAACAAAATGTTTGGTTTGGAACAGAAAAAAGCTCAAGCAACGGCGTTGTTTGTGATATTGCCGATAAGTCTGGCAAGTACAATTGTGTATATGGTGCATAATTCGATAAATTTTGCTACAGGTTGGCCTGTAATCCTTGGTATTGTTGCTGGCGGGTTGATTGGTGCTCAGTTGTTGAATAACTTCAGCAACAACAAACTCAAAGGCGTGTTTATTTTGTTCATGTTGCTCGGCGGAGTGACCATGTTGATAAGGTAGGCTTTATGATATTTTGGGAAATTTTAGCAGGTGTTTTGGGTGGAATAATTGGAGGAATGGGAATGGGAGGTGGAACTTTGACAATTCCTATTCTTACTATTTTTCTTAGCTATAAACAAATCCTAGCACAAGGTGTGAATTTGATTGCTTTTTTGCCGATGAGTATTGTTGCTCTGATTATACATTTCAAGAATCATCTGGTGGCGTATAAAGAAACTTGGCTTTTGGCTGTTGTGGGAAGTTTATTTAGTATATTGGGTGCTTTTGGTGCAAATAAAGTACCAAATATTGTGTTGAAAAAATTGTTTGCAATTTTCTTGATTGGGCTCGCAATCTGGCAAATTATCGAATTAAACAAGCAGAAAAAATCAAAATAAAGTGCAAAATTTTGAATAATTAAATATAATTTGCATTGTTTCAAATCTAATAGTCTGTGTCAAATTTTGATCATCAAAAGAAGATTTTATTTTGCTTAAAGATGATGAGATTTTTTCGATATGATTTCTGTGGTTGTTATAGTTTGGCTTATTAAGGGAAGAGAAAAAATTTTCTTTTTCTTCATTGAACTCATCAGTAAGTCTTGTGATTTTTGCTGACAGAATTGTGTTGGAGATTTCATTTTTCTCGTATTGAATCAGCAAATCGTTTAAGGTTGTGGTTGTCGATTCTATGCAATCATTTAGGTTAAAAATTGAATTATTTTGATTTTTTGTCAATTGATTTTTGCCATTAAATTCACTGAATGATAGAGTGTAAACATCTGCGTTTATATATTCATTTTTCAGTCTTTCTGCGACATTTTCGGCTTGTTTTTTTGATGGGTAAAAACTTGCTAATACGTGGTATTTTTCATCAAAATGGACAAATCCGCCAGCATTTTGAGATTGAAGTTTTGTTGCAAGATCATTAGCCTCGGAATAAGTTGAAAAGGAGTCAATTTTGACAAAATAATATTTGATTTCATTATTATTTGAATTTAAAAATATATAAAGTCCAATCAAAAGAATAATTGCAACAATCACAATTGGGAAGAAAAATGAACTTCTTTTTTTCAAGTTTCTTCTATATTCTTTTTGATTAAAAACATAGTTATCCATACAAAAATATATTTTTTACCTCAAATTTTTATGCTTTTTGAATGTTTTTTTAAAAATTTTGTCAAATTTTGACATGTTTTGGTTAAAATCGTGCCACATGACAATAAAATACTCGTAGGAGGAAATTATGAAATTTAAACCTTTATATGATCGAGTTGTGATATTGCCAAAAAACCAAAATTGTATCTCAAATTCTGGCATTGTTCTTCCAGAAACTTCGCAAGAAAGACCTCAAATTGGTGAGGTTGTGGCAATAGGTGATGGGACTGATTTTGATGGCAACAAGAAAGATATGAAAGTGAAAATTGGTGATGAAGTATTGTTCAACAAGTATGCTGGTGTTGAACTCAAATTCGAAGGAGAAACATATATTGTCATGCGAGAAATTGACATAATAGGAGTGATGAAATGAAAGGAAAAATAATAAAAAATGGTGACGAGGCAAGAATGAAACTTCTTAAAGGTGTGGAGGCTCTTGCTTCCGCTGTCAAAGTGACATTGGGTCCGAAAGGTAGAAATGTTATTTTGGATCACGTATTTCGAGAGCCTTTTATCACCAATGATGGAGTGACAATTGCTGGTGAAATCAAGTTGGACGACGAGATTGAAAATATAGGTGCTGCTATTGTCAAAGGTGCTTGCATAAAGACGAATGATGTGGCTGGTGATGGTACGACAACTGCCACAATTCTGTCTGAAAAGATATTCACAGAAGGATTGAAATGTTTCACAACAGGAGCAAATCCGATTTTGCTAAGAGAAGGTATCAAAAAAGCGGTGGAAAAGGTTGTTGAAATTATCAAGAAACAAGCAAAACCGGTGAAAGACAACGAATCTATTTGCAATCTTGCGACAATCTCATCTGGAAGTGAAGAAACGGGCAAAATCATTGCAAAAGCATACGAAGAAGTAGGTCTTGATGGTGTGATCACGATCGAAGATGGAAAAAGTATGTTTACGACACTTAATGTGGCGGAAGGAATGAGAATCAATCGTGGATATATCAGCCCTTATATGTGTCAAGATCAGTCAAAAATGATTGCGGAAATCGAAAATCCTTACATATTGATCACGGACGAAAAAATATCAACAATCAACGAGATTTTGCCTGTGATAGAAAAGGTGAATAATGTTGGTGGAAGTTTGTTTATTATTGCTGAAGATGTTGAAGGTGATGCTCTGACAACAATCGTAATCAATAATATGAGAAAAATTTTCAATTGTCTTGCTGTTCGAACGCCTTATTTTGCGGACAGAAGAAAGAAGGTGCTTTCTGATATTGCCTTAAGTGTTGGCGGAAAGTTTATATCTGGGGATATTTATAATAATTTTGCCGACGTCACACTTGAAGATCTTGGAAGGTGTACGAAAGTAAAAGCAGACAAAGATATGACAACAATAATAGGCGCAAAAGGTGATAAAGATGCAATATTAGAAAAGGTTGAGATATTGAAAAAAGAACTAAAATCTGTTCAAAAACCTTTTGATAAAGAGGTGATTCAAGGTCGAATTTCAATGCTCAATGGTGGAATTGCTGTGATCAATGTGGGTGCAGTGTCAGAACTTGAGTTAAGAGAGAAAAAATTGAGAATGGAAGATGCGATCAACGCAACAAAAGCAGGTATCGAAGAAGGTATTGTTGCTGGTGGCGGAATTGCATTGTTAAAGTCAAAAATAGAACTTGATGAATATATTGAAAACAATTTAACGGGAGATGAAAAACTTGGTGCAATGATTATTTCAAAAAGTCTTGAGACGCCGATTCGTCAAATTGCAAAAAATGCTGGTGTTGATGATGGTGTTGTTGTTCAAACCGTGTTGAAAAATAAGGACAATAATTTCGGTTATGATGCACTGAAAGACGAGTTTTGTGATATGTTTAGTCGTGGTATAATCGATCCTGTGAAAGTGACGAGAACGGCTCTTGAATGTGCTTCAAGTGTGAGTTCGACATTGCTCACAACCGAGTGTGTTGTCGTGCAGAGTCGTGAAGAAATCGAGCGTCAAGAAATGCTCAATCATCAATTCGCTCAATAGCCTTAAAATAAGTGGAAAAACAAAACAATTTTAAAATTTTTTAAAACTATTTTAACAATAAAAAATGCCAGAATTTTCTGGCATTTTTTTGTATTAAATTCTTATTCGCTCAATATTGCGTTGCCGATTTTTACGTCTTTTTCACCTTCAAGATAATTGATTTCTCTAACTGATGTGACAGCTTTAATATCGCTTTCACAAGACTTGATAAATTCAAGATTTGTGTCAGTTATTATCATTTGGTCAATTTCGGTCTTCAGACTGAGTTTGTTTTCACTCTTGAATTGTCTAACACGTGATACAATATCAATTACATTGTCGCCGTTTGCGATGATATTTTCTTCATCTTCAAGTGTGAGTGGATTCAAAATACATGAGTGAATGCTTTTTTCTTCTTCGAATTTTTTGAAATAGTTTTGATATATTTCTTCAGTTATATGTGGCATTGTGATTGAGAATAATTTCAACATGCCAAGCAACACATTATAGCAAGTCCATTGAGCAGATTTTTTTGCATCTTCGCCGTAGATTTCTGGTTTGTAAAGACGATTTTTTGCAAGTTCGATATAGTTGTCGCAGAAATTCCAGAAGAATTTTTCGATTTCGTCTTTTGCGTATCCCATTTCAACTTTTTCATAGAATTTGTATGTTTTTTCATAAGCTTCGTTGAACTTGTGCATTATATATCTGTCCATAGGAAGTATGTTTGCTGGTTTGCTTGGAGTGTAATCTTCAAGGAATGACAAAACGAATTTTGAAGCGTTCCAGATTTTGTTGAGCAATTTATATCCGTCCTTAAGACCTGTGTTGCTGAACACAACGTCTCGACCATACGCACCGTTTGCACACCAATATCTCACAACGTCAGCACCATAATCTCTGAGTGCGTCGAGAAGGCTAACTTTTGCATTAGACTTAGATTTTGACATCTTCACGCCTTTGTCTGCCATAACCCAACCATTGATGAGTAATTCCTTCCATGGAAGACGCTCTTGATGATAATATGATTTGATGATTGTTCTAAGGTTCCATGTTGTGATGATATCACGACCAGAAAAACGCATACTCATAGGCATTTTTTCGTTGCTTTCTGCTTCATCTTCAGCCCAATTTGTGTTGATTTGTGGAGTCACAGAACTTGTTGCCCATGTGTCCATAACGTCGATTTCTGGCTCAAAATTGTTTGATCCGCAAGGGCAAATTGAACTAGGGTTTGTTGTGAGTGGATTGACAGGAAGTTCGTCAATTTCAGGATATTTTGCCTCTCCACAATCTTTACAATACCAAACAGGGAATGGTACTCCAAAGTATCTTTGTCTTGAAATTGACCAATCTTGGTTGAGATTGCTCACCCATGCGTCATATCTTGCTTTCATGCTCTCTGGGTGCCAGATGAGTTTGTTGCCTTGATCGATCCAGATTTGCTTCAATTCTGGAGTAGAAGTGCGGATAAACCATTGTTTCTTGGACAAAAATTCAATAGGCGTATTGCATCTTTCATGAACTTTAACGGCGTGAGTGATAGGATCTTGTTTGTATAAATATCCTTGTTCTTTCAAGTCTTCAATGATTGCGTATCTTGCGTCAATTGACTTCAAACCAGCATATTTTCCTGCGATTTCGGTCATTTTTCCGCCGTCATCGATTGCTTGTTTGAGTTCAAGGTGATATTCTCTCCACCATTCAGCATCGGTTTGGTCACCGAAAGTACAGCACATAACTATTCCTGTACCTTTGTCGATTCCAACCTTGCTGTCAGCCATGATTGTCACTTCGTTTTCTTCAAAGAGTGGAACTTTAACTTTCTTGCCGATAAGGTTTGTGTATCTCTCATCTTCAGGGTTTACAAAAATTCCAACACATGCAGGTAAGAATTCAGGTCTAGTTGTTGCGATTGGAATAGTGCCACTACCGTCAGCAAGGCGGAAGTTCAAATAATTGAATACGCTGTCCAATTCTTCATCTTCCAATTCTGCTGCTGCAACGCTTGTTCTACATTTGCAACACCAAGGGCTTGGTTTGTTTTCTCTGTAGGCGATGCCACGTTTGGCAAGATCGATGAATGACTTTTGGCTTGTTTTTTGGCTCTTGTCGTCAATTGTGTTGTATCCAAGACTCAAATCACAAGACATTCCGGCTTTTACCATTGTTTCGCGATAGGCTTGGTTGTATGTTGAAACCAAGTCAAGAGCGATTTTGGTAAATTCTTCTCTTGGGAGTGTGTGAGCACGAATGTTTTTCTTTTTTTCGACCAAAAGTTCGGTAGGAAGACCATTGTTGTCAAAACCAAGAGGGTAGAACATATTGTACCCTTGCATTCTGTGGAAACGTGCCATCATATCTGCCTGTGTAAAGCCTGAAATGTGACCTAGGTGAAGTTCTCCACTTACTGTTGGTGGCGGAGTGTCGATAGAATAGGTTGGTTTTGTTGAATTCTTATCGAATTTATAGATTCCTTCACTTTGCCAGAAATCTTGCCATTTTTTCTCTTTTTCATTGATATTATACTTATTATCTAACATAATTTTCTCCTTTCGTTATACCTTTGTTAGTTTTTTCTAAGTTGAATTTGGTTTTCTTAATTTTGAATTTTTAAATAAAAAAACCTTGCAAAATGCAAGGACGAATTTCTCGTGGTACCACCTTACTTCAAACAATATAAAATATATAAGGTATATTTTATATTGTTCCTTATTATAAACTGACGCATGTTTCACTGCGCGGACGGTCTACTATTCTTCTTCGTCCGAACTCGTTTGCTACCTTCAATTGCTCAATTTTAGACCACTTTCAGCCGACGATGGTCATTCTCTACAAAACGAACTCAATTTACTCCTCAAACTTATATATCGTTTCTCGCTGGTATTCTAGCATATTGAATTTTCTTTGTCAACTAAAAGATTAAATTAGTTTGAAATTTCAATTTGTAGTCTTGAAAATTGAAAATATGTATTGAAAAAAATATAAAAAAAGTTGGCTGATGCCAACCGCTTGTCTTTTGTTTTTCTTTTGTGTATAATACATTATATATAGAAATAAAAAATTTGTCAAATATAATCGAAAAATTTTTAGGAGATAATATGGAAAAGATAGATTATAAGAAAAGTTTGGGTCAGAACTTTTTGTACGACACGAACTTGCTTAGAGCGATTGCAAACGATGGTGGAGTTGAGAGTGATGATCTTGTTTTGGAGATTGGTGCAGGCGCTGGAACACTAACAAAAGTTTTGGCTGAAAAGGCGAAAAAGGTTATATCATTTGAGATTGATAAAAGTTTGATTCCAATTCTTGAAAAGGTTGGTGCGGAGCAAAAAAATATCGAGTTTCATTTTCAAGATTTTATGGAAGCAAGTGTGGACAATTTGTTTGAAGGAAAAGCAAAAGTTGTTGCCAATATTCCATACTATATAACTACACCAATAATTTTCAAACTTGTTGATTTGATCGAAAAATTTGATTCAATTTTGGTTCTTATTCAAAAAGAAGTTGCCGAGCGTTTTGCGGCAATTCATGGCAATAAAGATTATGGAATCACGAGTGTGATTTTGCAATCAATTTTTGATGTAAGTATTCCAAGAATTATCAAAAAAGAATGCTTCACTCCGAGTCCAAAAATTGATAGCGCACTTTGCAAATTGGTTCCGCATAATAGATATAAAATTTCTGATTTTGAAAAATTTAAAGAATTTGTTCACAAGAGTTTTTCAATGAGAAGGAAAACTTTGATCAATAATCTCAAGCAAAATTTTGACAAAGAATTGCTGATAAAAACACTTGAAAAATTTGCCTACAAAGACACCGTAAGACCGGAAGAAATAAGTGTTGAAAATTTCATAAAAATTTTCGAAGAATTAAGCAACAAAAATATATAAAATTTTTCATTGCAAAATAATAGAGTTTTTGGTTTGAAAAATTTAATTGTTGAATAAATATTATAACTGCAAAAAATTTTTGTAGTTATTTTTTTGTCAAAATTAAAATTTGTGTTTTTTGTGTTTTGAAAAATTTTTTAAAAAAGTCAAAAAAATCATAAAAAATATTGATAAAATGATAATTTTTTTAAAAAAATCAAATATTTTTGCTAAAAATAAACCGTTTTAACATTTTACATTTGATAT
>JAZRUL010000004.1:0-4492 GCA_045652505.1 Candidatus Onthoplasma sp.
GTCTTCCTAAGACCGCTTGGCCTCCGACTTACCTTGGAAGAACTCAAAACACTTGCTGGTGATAAACCAATTGGTATGTTTGAAAAATGTGAAGATTTGAATTATTTTGTAGTTAGACCTGATGCTAGTGTCTTGTATCAATGTTTGGTGAATTCAACCGATGAAACATTGGTTCCTGTTTATTATCAACTCAGTCAAGCCGAAAGAGAAGAGATAAGACATAGTGAGATCACTATTGAATTGGCTGAAAATTTTGATTTGGATTCAATCAGTGAAATCGAAGATAAAAATATTTCTACAAATAAGATTTCAAAAGATGATTTTGCTCATTATTCAAATAGTGAAAATCACAAAATTTTTGTTGCAAAAATAAACGGAAAAATCGTAGGTTTCATTTTGCTTGAAATTACTGACGAAATAAATATTTTCACCATTGCTGTTGATGAAAATTATCGTAATATAGGTTTGGCAACAAGACTTATCGAACAGGCAAAAATCTTTGCAAAAGAGAAGGGAATTAATTGTTTGAGTTTGGAAGTGAGTGTTAATAATCTGCGTGCATATTTATTGTACGAAAAACTTGGATTTTCAATCAGACGAATCAGAAAAAATTATTATAGTGACAAATCAAATGCAATTGAGATGGAACTTATGATTTAGTGGTAGTCATCTGGCAAATCGTTCAACAATAGTAGGCTATCATTTTTGTTTAATAATCTAAAATATTGCTTTGCGTCATCAATGGTGTCGGCGAGCAATATTTTTTTGATGCAGTTCTTTTGTTTTAGCCCAAACAATATACTTTCTTTATTGTGTTTTCCAACAATGACAACGTAGTCAAAAGTTGCCATCATTTTGCCTAAATCTTGATTGATTTTTTCTTCAAATTTTCCGCCTTCTATAATACCAGGTGTGACCACCATTTTTTTGTTTGGCATTTGTGACAAAACTTCAAGTGAAGATTGAGCACTAGACAATGAACAATTATAAGTGTCATCAAGGATAAAAATATCAGTTTTGATAAGACTTAATCGATGCTGTGTTTGCTCGATATTTTCAATATGTTCAATGAGTTTGTGCTCATCAACACCGAACAGACTTGCCAAGGAAAAACAAAGCATAATATTCGTGATATTGTGTTTGCCAAGCAATTTTGTTTTGCAATGATAGATTGAATCTCTAAAAACCAAATCAAAATGAGTTTTTCCATCAATGATTTTGATATTTTCAGCATACAAATCACAAGTTTTGTCGCATATTGAAATTGCGTATTTTTCGCCACTTTTTTCGTGATACATTGTGTTTGTGCCAAGGTTGTCAAGGTTGTAAATACAAGGTTCGTTTCCTAAAAATCGACTCAATTCTGCTTTGGTATAGTAAATATTTTTATAATTTTTGAAAGTTGCCAAATGTTGATCTCCGACCATGGTGACAATACCATAATTTGGAGTGAAAAGTTCGCATAACTTCTTTATATCACCGCGTTTTCTTGCACCAAATTCAAGTATAATAATATCAAAATCTTCATCAAGATTATTGATAAACTTTGCTATTCCAAGCGGTGTATTGAAACTCGATGGAGTGGCAATTGCCTTGTATTTTATCTTGAGAAAACTAGTCAGAATATTTTTCACACTTGTCTTGCCATTGCTTCCTGTGATTGCAATGATTTTCACGTTCATTTTCTGCAATTTTTCTTTTGCAATACGCACAAATCTATGATTTTTTATTTTGTCGTAGATATTCAACATATTTGCAATGACAGGTGACAAACAAGCGAAAAGATTGAAGTATATGAAAACATATAAATTCAGCACGAGCAAAAAAGTTATAATGATTTGAACGCTTAAAATTCGTTTTGTTTTGTTGGTATATTTTAATGGTGTTTTTTTGCTTTTTGGAAGTATGTAATACAATAATATTATCGTTGCAAAATTCAAAATGTAAATTATGATTTTGCCAATTTCGCAAAAAGAATACAACAAAAATATAGTTGTCGACATTGAAAGTAAAAATACAATCAAGCGTGAAAGTGATTTTATATATCTTTTGTCAGAATAATCTTTTAATTGATATAGATGCAAACACTTGATAATAACAGGTAAATTTAAAATAAATATAGTGAATTTAATGATAAAACTCAACATATCACCCCAACAAAAACCTCACAATTTCATGGTTGAACGAAGATTGTTCTTTCAAATATGCAAAATGATCGCTTTCTGTGACGAGCAAAATTGAGCGATTCTTTTTGTGTAATCTTTTTGCTATCCACAGAGGTGTTGATTTGTCGTTTTTGCCCCAAAATAAGAGCATTGGACAATCGAATTTGATGAGATTTTTCGTATTCAAATTGACAATGTTTTTGAAAGTTTGTTTGTTCGTAATAGACAAATTGTTGTAGTCTTCGCTTGCAACTTTTGAGTATAAATAATGATTTTTCTTATTCTTCAAAAGGATCAAGTTGTTTTGATTTTCAATCCTTTTGTAGATATTTTTTCGCTTCATACCAGCACCGCCTGTGACAATGATTTTTTTGATTTTGATTTGCTTATTTAATAGGGTTGCGATTCTGAAACCGAAACTATGACAGATGATGATAATATCTTTGATATTATTTTCTTTTAAAATACACAAAACCAAGTCACGAAAATCATACATATCCCATGCTAGATTTGTTTTTTGAATTGTTGGAAGGGTGATAGTGAGATAATTGAATTTGTTTTTTATGATAGGAATACAACATGAAAACGAATTTTTGTTTCCACCCCAGCCATGTAAAAACACAATTGTGTCATTGTGGTTGAAATTTTGATATTCATAATCAATTATCTCGGTTTTGAAAATACATTTCATGATATCATATATGTTGATTGAAATATGATTGACAAATTTTTTCGTTTACGCATAGATAGTGATATGAAAAAAATTTGTATAGTTTTTGGTGGCAATTCGGTTGAACACGATATTTCAATAATAACAGGCATGCAGTGTAGTAAAAATATTGAGAATTATTTTGATATAGAAAAAATATATCTAGGGCTAGACAACAATTTTTATTTGGCAAGCAGAATACAAGATGTTTCGTATTTTCATGACAAAGACAATATTAAACTCAGCCAAGTCATATTCCACGATGGTGCGTTGTACAAAAACGGAATTTTTCAAAAGAAAATTTGCGATATTTCATGTGTGATAAATTGTTGTCATGGTGGAATCGGTGAAAATGGAGATTTGGCAGGTTTTTTTGAAACGAACAAGATTGCTATAACTTCATCAGACTCACTTGCTTCACATATTGCTATGAATAAGGCTCTAACAAAAAAATTGGTTGAAGATATAGTTCCAACGATCAAAGGCATTGAAGTGAGAGATGAAAACTTTGACGAAGCAGTGATAGAAGTCAAAGATAATCTTGAAAATGACCTCATTGTCAAACCAAACAGTATGGGTTCAAGCATAGGTGTCAAGGTTTGCGATCAAAGTAATTTCATAGATCAAATCCTTGCAATCAAAGAGATGGGCGACACTGCTTTGGTTGAAAATAGAGTAATAAATCTCAAAGAATACAACCAAGCCTGCATTCTTGATGGCGAAAACTTGATTTTGTCCGAGATTGAAGAGCCGATCACAAAATCTGATTTCTTGACCTTTGAAGACAAATATAATGGAAGCAAAACAAAAGGTAGAGATAGAATAATACCTGCAAAAATCAGCAAGAAATTAAGAGAACAAATCTGCTCACACACGCGTGCGATATATAGGAGACTAAATATGCACGGAGTGGTGAGAATCGACTATATTTTCGACACCGAGCAAAAGAAATTGTATTTCAACGAGATAAACACAATTCCGGGAAGTCTTGCGTACTATCTATACGAGCCAATAGGTATAGACTATATATCGTTGATTGATGTTTTGGTGAAAAACTCTAGCAAGATAAAGAAATATTCTTATTTCAATACTGATATATTGAAAGACAAAAAAATTTAGTTTTTACTTAGATTTTAGAAATCAAAAAATACATTTTGTTATAGAAAAATAAAAAAATAGTTCACTATCTTTTTTGTGTATACAATCCAGTCAAATTTTTTGAATTTGAGTAAAAATGATAAAAAAACTCAACTTAAATGTTGAGTTGATTTTTATTTACAAATTGATACTAAAAGATACATTATATTTTGTCTGATCAGGTGAGATGTTTTTATTCAGATCATCTAATAGTAATTGAATTTCATCTTTTGAAACAACAGCTGTGTACAGATATTTATACTTAAGCAATAATTCTTCCTTAAATGCGTTAAATGTGGCTCTTTGACCATTAGTTAACTGATCCCCATCGCAATCATATTTCAAAATATAATACAAATTGTTGGAATTATAAATAGAAGAGATTTTATGTCTATATTTTAAAAAATTAGTTTCACTTGCATTAAATGGCTTTTTTGTTTTTAATAAATTTGTTGAAGCAAAAATTCCACTTTTACCGACA
>JAZRUL010000005.1:0-2063 GCA_045652505.1 Candidatus Onthoplasma sp.
TTATGGATACTCCTGGAGTTTTGCTTCCGAATTTCGACGATGAAAGCAAAGCGTATAATTTGGCTTTCGTAGGTTCGGTGAAAGACGAAGTGCTCAATATTGTTGACATTTCTTCTCGACTTGCTGGCAAATTAAATTCAATTGATGCAAATATATTAGTTTCAAAATATAGTGTAGATTTGTCAAAAGTCACACATGATATAGACTATTTAACACAAATCGGCAAACGTCGTGGCTGTATGATCAAAGGTGGCGAAATTGACTATGAGAGAGCAAGTAAGATTCTGCTCACAGATTTTAGAGCAGGAAAACTCGGTCGAATTTGTTTGGAATAATTGGGGGAATTATGGAGAAAATCACAATCGTTATCAATGGTGTTGGTGGAGCAGGCAAAGATACTTTGATTTCACTTTTAGAAGACAAATACAGAGTGAAAAATGTATCTTCAATCACTCCAATAAAAGAACTTGCCAAAATTATGGGTTGGCAAGGCGAGAAAAATGATAAAGCAAGGAAATTTTTGGCAGATCTCAAAGCAGTGACCACCGAATATAACGATTATCCAACCAAATATATATTGGACGAGCAGTCTAAATTCTTGTCAACTGACGAAGAAATAATGTTTGTGCATATTCGCGAACCAAAAGAGATCGAGAAGTTTGTGAAATTGTCCAATTGCAAGACAAAAACTCTTCTCATCCGTCCAAGAAATGAATTGACCAACAAACATTATGGCAATTCTTCTGATGATGATGTTGAGAATTTTAATTATGACTACATATTCGACAACAATCGTTCGTTGGAAGAAATATTGCCAACATGGTTTGAACTTATTGAAAAAATAATGGAGAAATAGATGGTAGATACACAAAAGATATTTGACTATGACAAGCAATATTTGAGCGAAAATATCAAATACGTTGCAGGTATTGATGAGGTAGGCCGAGGTCCACTTGCAGGACCTGTCGTCACGGCGTGCGTTGTTATGCCTTATGACGAGATGATTGAAGGTGTTTTTGACAGCAAAAAAGTCAGTGCAAAGAAGCGTGACTTGCTCTACGAGCAAATCAAGGAAAAAGCAATCTCAATAACTATCTCCAAACGTGATCAAAATCGTATTGATGAAATCAATATTTTGGAAGCAACCAAAGAAAGCATGAAAGGTTGCTTCAATTCATCAAAAATCAAGCCTGATTTGTGCCTTATTGATGCGGTGAAATTGGGTGTTTGTGAAAACGAAAAATCAATCGTGAAAGGCGATGAAACATCTTATGCAATTGCCTGTGCATCCATTATAGCCAAAGTTTATCGTGACAGACTCATGAAAGAATATGCCGAAATGTACCCAGAATATGACTTTGCCAGCAATGTTGGTTATGGCACAAAAAAGCATATTGAAGCACTCAAAGAACATGGAATAACACCAATACATAGGTTGTCATTTATCAAAAACATTATGCCGAAAGAGGACATTGAACTTGAAATTATCCGCAGAGAAAGGAGCTAATATGTTGCAACAAAAAGACACTTTGGGCAAAAAGGGTGAAGCACTTGCGTATGCGTATTTGAAACAGAAAAGATACAAAATAATTGCCAAGAATTATAAAAACTTTCTTGGCGAGATCGATATCATTGCAAAAGACAAAGACTACACTGTCTTTGTAGAGATCAAAACTCGCATGTCACGAGCTTTTGGCGATCCGCTTGAAGCGATTGATAAAAACAAACAATTCAAGATTCGCCATGTGGCAACAATGTATTTGAAAGAGAGAAGAATGCTTGAGACAAATTGCAGATTTGACGTAATTGCAGTTTTGGGCGACAATTTCGAAGATATTCGCCATATTGAAAATGCTTTTTAAAAATATTTGAAAAATATTGAAAAAACACTTGCAAATAATGTAGAATTGTGCTAGTATACTTAGCGTTGTTGACGTTCCGCTGTTGATATTGCAAGCGCAATACACTGAAATTTGAAAGAATTTTAGATCAATTTTGATACAAGAACGGCAAATTTAGGAGGTAAAATATGAATATTATCGACCAAATCGAGAAAGAGCAAT
>JAZRUL010000006.1:0-4769 GCA_045652505.1 Candidatus Onthoplasma sp.
ACCGCTTGGCCTCCGACTTTCTATGAATTGGGAGAATTTATGACTAAAAGAAGTTCAAGATGCTTATTTATTGTTTTCGCAATCATTTTGGTTGTATGTTTAATTGCTAGTTTCGTGAATTTTACTTATCCATTTTCTATGAAAGGTAATTATTATTCTTATTCTAGTTTTTTATCCAATATGAAGTTGGGTGAAGACTTGGATTCATCTGTTAGAATTGTTTATCGTACTGAAACAGATGTTGATGAATATTCAAAGCAAAGATATGCGACAATGCAAGAATTGAGAGAGATTTTAAATACAGAAGGATATTATGATGTCAATCTTGCTTCATACGGCGATGACGGAATAGTACTTACAGTAGGAAATCTCATAAATAAAGATGATGAAAATAAAGTTTTGGAATTATTTAGCAATCCTGCTAATATCTCTTTTGCTATGGAAAACGATGTGACAAAAGCTTTTGCTGGTGCAAAAGATGTCAAGAGTGTGACTGCAAAGAGTGGTCAGTCTTATGCTGAAGATGGAGTGAATATCATCAATGTCAATTATGTTGAGATTGAATTCAAAGATTCGGTGAAAGATCGTATTGCAAAAGACACAGCTGCTGGTGGAACAATGTATATATTCTTTGGTGAAGAATTGTTCACATCAATGTCTATGTCTGGCGGAATCACAGAAGGAATTATTCAAATGCAGAGCAGTATTTTCACTGACAAATTGACAACACAAACTTATGCCAATAGAATCAGAACAGGTACTTTGTCTCTTAGTTTGACAAAACTTTATTCGTCAAGTATCACTCCAAGTTATGGCAACGGAGCGGATATTTTGCTTGGAGTTGCATTGGCTGTGATGTTTATCGCTGGTACAATCTTCTTGGTTGTTAAATATGGTCACCTTGGTTGGTTGAGTATGTTTGCCAACTTATTCTACGTAGTAATTGGTATGTTCTTGTTGCAATCAATACCTTTGGTTCATATCAACTTTGCTGGAATTTTGGCTATTGCATTGTCATATTTGATATTGCTTGATGGTACTGTCGCAATATTTGAGAGCGCGAAGAAGAATTATCAATCAGATGTCAAACTTTATATTGCACTCAAATCTGCGCAAAAAGAGAATATAATGAGAGTGATAATATTCAATTTGATTGCTCTTGTGTCTGGATTTGTATGCTTGTTTATGCCTTCAACTGCAATCAGATCGTTTGGTTGGATTATGTTGGTATTGTCTTTTGTAAGTGTATTTATCACACTTGCAATGTTGAGATTGTTTATAAAAATGTACCTTCCTTTCAATAGTGAAAACGGAAAGAAGTGCCATTTCCATAAAGGAGGTAAAAATGATTAATAGAGATTTTTCAAAATCAAACACAGAATATATCAAAAAGAATAAGATTCCTCTCATATCTGTTGCTATATTCTTGATTGTTGGTCTGGTTATGGCTTTGGTGTTCGGATTCAATGGGAACTTTGAACTCAAAGGTTATAACGAATTCGGTGTGACAATTGGTACAATATCAAAAGCAGAGAGAAATGATGTTATTGATGACGTAAAGAAGATTATCAATGCTGAAAACGGTGAATATGATTCATATTCTATCGTTGGAGAGGGTAGCAATACTGAAATAATTTTCAGATACTCAAATGATTTATCACAAGAAACTCAAGCAAAAATCAATGCTGAAATTTCTGAAGAGTTGAATATTGAAGGTTTATTGATTTCTACTCATACAGAAGTAGGAGCAAGTGTCAGAGCAGAGGATTATATCTTTGCTGCAACTGCAATATTGATTATTTTGTTGATTGCCAGCCTTTTCGCAATATTTAGATACAATCTTGCTAGTGCAATTTCACTTATTGTGACATCAGTTATCGCGACTTTAGGCTTCATGAGTTTTGCATCAATTTTAAGATTAAGCATTGGACTCAGCTATTTTGGTATGCTGGTTGCTCTCAATGTATTGATTGTATATTTTGCATTCAACATTTTCGAAACTATAAGAAAAGAAAGTTGGCTCAAGAGTAATGAATATGCTGAGGCAATCAAGTCTGGATTGAACCATAATAGATTTAGATTCAATTTCATCGCAATTGCTATGGTTGTTGTAGGATTGTTATTTGTTATTATTGCAACTCCAACAATCAAATATATATCTATAAATATTATGTTCATGGCAGTCAGTGTTCTTGCTGCTAGTTGCTATGTTTTACCGTTTGTTTGGAGTATGTTGATTGGTTATAACAAATTGAAATATTCAAAATCTGTTTCAAATTCAGATCAAAAGAACAAATAGGCTGGTTTTATCGTTTGACCAGCGATGGTCAGTATAGAACCAAAGCCTTTCTTATTGAAAGGCTTTGTTGCTTGAATAAAGAGGATTATGAAATACGTTTGTACATTAAATGAAAATATCAATGAAGATTTCGTGTCCGAGATGAGTAAGATTTACAATATATCAGATCATCTCGTTCGTCTTTTGTATTCTCGTGGTATTGATAGTCCGGAAAAACTCAAACATTATCTCAATCCAAGCTTGAGCGATTTGTATGATCCTTATATGTTTGAAGATATGGCTGATGTTGTCAAAAAGATTGAAAATCACATTGCTGAAAATCACAAAATTTTGATTTTCGGTGATTACGATGTTGATGGAATCACTGCAAGTGCCATTCTTATCAAATATTTCCAATCTGTTGGTGCATTTGTTGACAATTATATGCCCAATAGGTATGAAGATGGTTATGGCTTGACAATTGATACTATTGATAAGATTTTTGCTACCAACAAGCCGGATTTGATTATCACTGTTGACTGCGGAATAACGGCTTGCAATGAAGTTGAATATATCAAATCGAAAGGTGTCGATATTATCATCACAGACCATCATGAAATTGGCGAGACTCTGCCAGATGCTTTGATAATAAATCCAAAACTTTCAAAGTCATATCCTTTCCATTCTTTGTGTGGTGCTGGAGTTGCGTTTAAGCTTGTACATGCTTTGGCGGGAATTAGCATTGCAAAAGAATATCTTCCTATATGTGCTGTTGCTACAATCGCTGATATTGTTGAACTTTTGGATGAGAATAGAGCGATTGTTGCTCTTGGACTTAAAGAAATCAATAAATTGCCAGCAGGCATCAAAAAACTCATGCAAGAATGTGGTGTTCCAATGAATTGTAAGGCTAGTGATATTGCGTTTAAATTGGCACCAAAGATCAACGCAGCAGGAAGAATGGGTTCTGCCGAAACAAGTTTGAAATTATATCTTGAGACAGATCCCAATCAAATCAAATTACTATGCAAACGAATTATTGAATTCAATTTAGAAAGGCAAAGGCTTTGTGATAAAGTCTACAATGATGTAAAAGACGATTTGCGAGGAAAAGATATTTTCAGAATCAATGCAATCGTGTTGTCTAGTCCTGATTGGGATAGTGGTATTCTTGGAATTGTGTCTGCGCGTGTTGCTGAAGAATTCCATAGACCAACATTCTTGTTCAGTCAAGTGAAAGATGAACTTACCGGATCGTGCAGAAGTGTCAATGGGGTAAATGTTCACACATTACTTAGCAGTATGACGCACATATTGACCAAATTTGGTGGTCATCCTATGGCAGCCGGCTTGACTTTTAAGGTTGAGCATTTCGATGAGTTCGTTGCACTCACAAATGAATATGTAGAAGAGAATTTGGACAAAATTGCTTTCTTGCCAACAAAATCTTATGATTTTGCATTAGATGAAAGTGAGATAACAACAAAATTGGTTGAAGATATTGACAAATTGGAGCCTTGTGGCCATATGAATTCCAGACCAATTTTCAGTTTTAAGTTGAATAATGCTGTTGTCAGCTCGCTTCCAAAACACCCACAACATTTATTGCTTAATTATCCTAATTTCAATCTTCTTGCTTTCAATGCGAGTGATATGTATTTTATTCTGTCGGGCAATACTTCTTCATTTATTTTGGCGGATTTGAATATTGACACATACAAAGGTGAGAAAAGGGTTTCTGGTATTGTAAAGTCAATAGACTATGAAGATATTTATCGTCCGTTTGATAATGAAATTATAACCGCAGAATACTTAAAACAAGCAATATATCCATTGAAATCTCAATATACATTCAATAATTATAACCGAGATCAATTGATCAGGCTTCTTGTTGATATGGACAAAAATGTTTATGGAACGCTTATTGTTGCCAATGATTATAATACGTATATAAATTTCAAGGCGATTTTCGACAGCAACAATATCTTTAGAAATAGAATATTCAGAATAGATGATGCCACAGGGCTTAACACAATCATCTTGGCACCAACAAGTTTTGAACATTTCAACACATTCAGCAGAATTATATTCTTGGATCCAATTATAAATATGGGATATTTGTCTGCGTTGCACGAAAAAACAAAATCAACAGTTTATCTTCCGCACCAAGTTCCAACGATGAATGTTTTGATGAAGAATGTTGATTTGTCAAGGCAAGAATTTGGCACATATTTCAGATTGATTCAGTTTGGATACGAGAATAAGATAAGTGGTTATTACACATATAATTTATTCAAAAACATAGTTTCAAAGTTAAAGGAAAAAACAAAGTATTCATACTTGCAATTCTATCTTTGTTTGCAAGTGTTCAAAGAATTGGGTATTATTGAAACTGATGAAAAAGACAGTGTGATACAAAAAATTACTGACAAAAAGTCAACACTAAATTCAAGTGATTTCTATAATAGACTTAATATTTTGAAAAAAGATA
>JAZRUL010000007.1:0-2383 GCA_045652505.1 Candidatus Onthoplasma sp.
GTGTTGGTGCGATCAGTGAAAGTGATTTGATCCTTGCAAGTGCATCAAATGCTATGGTTATTGCGTTTAATGTAAGTCAAGACAGCAAGGTAAAAACTCTTGCAGAACGTATGAAAATCAATATTCACTCATACAAAATTATTTACGAATTGCTTGACGAAGTAGAACGCGCTGTCAAAGGATTGAAAGAACCAAAATACGAAGAAGTGTTGCTTGGAAAAGCCGATGTTCTTATGGTGTTCAAACTTTCAAGTTCTGGTATTGTTGCTGGATCACTTGTTAAAGATGGTAAAATTGTTTGTGGTGAACACGCAAGAATTTATCGTGGTGACGAATTATTGATTGATACAGAAATCAAATCATTGAAGATTGTTAAAGATGATGTAAAAGAAGCTGGAAAAGGCAAAGAGTGTGGTATCAAAACTCCGTTTGAAGATATTCAAGAAGGGGATAGAATTGAGTGTTATACTCTTAAAAGGATTGAAGAATAATGAAATCAGTCAGAATGGAACGTATCAACAGTGAGATACAAAAAGAGATCTCTTATATCATCAACAACAAAATCAGAGATCCAAAGTTGGATACTATAATAAGTGTAAGTAGTGTTGAAGTCACACCAGATTTAGCGGAAGCAAAAGTATTCTTGACATCTTTTGGTTCAACTCCAACCAGCGAAATTGTTGCGAGAATCAAGGGCGCAGGAAGTTTTATTCGTGGAGAATTAACCAAGAGAATCAAGCTTCGTATCACTCCAAGACTCAATTTCTATGAAGATGAGTCAACAGAGTATGGCAACAAAATTGATGATATATTGAAAACCATTTCATATTCAACAAAGGCGGACGAGCCAAATGAAGACGAAGAATAAAGGTATTATTGCAATAAACAAATCTGAGAATTGGACAAGTTTCGATGTCGTCAACAAGTTGAAACATATATTGCATATCAGACAAGTTGGACATCTTGGAACTCTTGATCCAATGGCAACCGGTGTTTTGCTTGTGACAATAGGAAAAGCAACAAAACTATTTGACATAATGCAAGAAAAAATAAAGACATATTTTGTAGAATTTGAGTTTGGATATTCGACTGATACTCTTGATTTGTCAGGAAAATTAGTTGAAAGAACAAGTAATATTCCTACAATTGATGAAATTCAATCAATTTTGCCCAAATTCATTGGAAAAATTGAACAAATACCACCCAAATATAGCGCAAAGAACGTTAATGGAGAAAGAGCGTATGATTTGGCTAGAAAGGGCATTGAATTCGAATTGAAACCAAAGCAAGTTGAAATTTTTGACATAGAACTTATTTCTTATTACGCCAATATACTCAAACTAGAAATCAAATGTGGCTCAGGAACTTATATCCGCGCTATTGGAAGAGATATTGCAACTAGTTTAAATTCACTTGCAACTATGACAAAACTAACTAGAACTCAAGTCGGCGATATACCGCTTGAAAATTGTGTAAAAATAGAGGATTTAAATGAGGATAATATTGAAGAAAATATATTAAATATCAAAGATATTCTCAAATTTCCAAATATTGAATTAACTGATATAGAAAGCAAAAAAATTCTAAACGGACAAACATTAAATGTTGAATATAAAGATAGAATTTACCTATTAAATGACGATATTGATACAATAGCTATTATAAAAGTTGAGAAAAATAAAGCAAAAATGTCACTTTTTTTGGCGTAATAGTTTGTCAATAATAAATTTATATGTTATACTAAAAAAGATAAAGGAGAAAATTATGATTACAGCAGGAGATATTAGAAAAGGAGTTATTTTTGACGATGGAACTTCTACAGATCCAAAGAAACCAAGTTTGTTCTTGGTTGTAGATTTCCAACACGTTAAGCCAGGAAAGGGTGCCGCATTTGTGCGTACAACACTCAAAAACGTTATCACAGGTAAGGTTATTGAAAGAACATATAACCCATCTGAAAAGATCAACGACATCTCAATCGAGAGAAAGGAAATGATGTATCTTTACAATGAAGGTGGTTTGTACTATTTCATGGATAATGAAACTTATGATCAAATCCCATTCAACTATGATTCAGTTAAAGATGCATTGAACTTCATCGTTGAGAATACAAATTGTAATATTCAATTCTATAATGGACAACCTATCAACGTTGAACCACCAATCTTCGTAGAATTGACAATCACAAAGGCTGAACCAGGTGTTAGAGGTGATACAGTGAAAACAGGTGGCAAACCAGCAACTCTTGAAACAGGATATACTATCCAAGTTCCACTTTTCGTTAACGAAGGCGACCGTGTTCGTGTTGACACTCGTACAGGCGAATATATGGAAAGATTATAGGTCGAATAAGAACAAATTGCCCAATAAATGTCGAATAATC
>JAZRUL010000008.1:0-4704 GCA_045652505.1 Candidatus Onthoplasma sp.
TTCTGTTTCTTGGACGAAATTGAAGCGGCACTCGATGATGCTAATATCGAGAGATACGCAAGATACTTGAAGCGCTTCAGTGACGAAACACAATTCATTGTCATCACACACAGAAAACCAACTATGGAACTATCTGATTCACTCTATGGTGTGACAATGGAAGAAAAAGGTGTCAGCAAGATCGTATCTGTAAAATTGTCAGACGCTGTCAAAGTTGCTGAACCTCCAAAAGAAAACCAATAAAACAAAATATTGTGGCAACAATATTTAAAATACACAAAATATAGAGGATATTTATAATGGGCATTTTTAAGAAATTTTTCGATAAAATTAAATATACTTTCAAGAAAAATGAACTTGACGAAGACTTTTATGACGAACTTGAATCCGTCCTTGTTTCCAGTGATATGGGAGTAGAAACTGCCATGGATATCATGGACGATTTGCGTGATACTTGCAAGAAGAAACTCATCAAAGATGTCGATTCTGCACAAAAGGAATTACGTCAAATTTTGATATCTCGTCTTAATGTCAATGAAATCAAATTTGATTATCCTCTTATCATAACGGTCGTTGGTGTCAATGGTGTTGGAAAGACAACTTCAATTGCCAAGATGACCAAATATTTCACAAAAAACAAAAAGTCTGTTTTGCTTGCAGCAGGGGATACTTTCCGTGCTGCAGCGACAGAGCAACTTAATATGTGGGCAGAACGTCTCAAAACAAAAATTGTCAAACAAGGCGAAGGTGCTGATTCAGCAGCGGTTGTTTTTGATGCTGTTGCTAGCATGAAAGCAAAGAAGACTGATGTCTTGATCGTTGACACAGCAGGTCGTCTTCATACAAAGACAAATCTCATGAAGGAACTCGAGAAAATCAATAATATTTCTCGCAGGGAATATCCAGAAGCGAAACACCTCAACCTCATTGTGCTTGATGCTTCGATTGGTCAAAACTCGATTGCTCAAGTCAAAGCTTTCAAAGAAAGTGTCAATATTGACGGAATTATTCTCACAAAACTTGACGGAACAAGCAAAGGTGGAGTGGTTTATCCAATCATAAATGATCTTCAAGTTCCTGTTGTCTTCACAGGATTTGGCGAGACTGTTGACGACATGGAAGTTTTCAATGTCGAGACATTTGTTGACAAAATTTTGATGTAGGTGAATATGAAAATCGTGACGATATGTGGAAGTATGCGATATGCTAATAATATGCAAAAAATTGCTACAGAATTAGAAACTAAAAATGGCTGGTGTGTTATTCAATGTGTTTATGATATAAATGAAAAAGACATCACTAAAGAAGAAATGGAAAAGGTTGTTAATGCTCATTGGAATAAAATTGATATAAGTGATGCGATTTATGTTGTAAATATTGATGGATACATAGGTAATTCCACAAATAATGAGATTGAATATGCGAAATCAAAAGGTAAAGAAATAATTTATCACGAAGAAAAGGTGTAAAATGAAAATCGAAGAGATGATTGAAATAGATATCTTAATGAAATATTATGGCGAACTACTGACAGACAAACAAAGAGAGATTGTCAATTTGTATATAAACAACAATTTATCTCTGTCTGAAGTGAGTGAAAATTTTTCTATTTCTCGTCAGGCAGTCAAAGATTCAATCGACACAGCGGTGAATAATCTTAAAGAAACTGAAAAGAAATTGAAATTTATTGACCGAGATGCTCGAATAAAAGATTTTATTGAGCAAATTGATTCAAATCGTATTGACACAACCACAAGGTTGGAGTTATTATCTTTGTTGGATGATTAAATTTAAGGAGTTTTATGGCATTATTTTCAAATTTATCAGAAAGACTTAATCATATATTTTCAAAACTCACAAAACATGGCAAATTGACCGCTCTTGAAATCAAAGAAGCTATGCGTGAGATTCGTATTGCATTGCTTGAAGCGGACGTAAACTATGCTGTGGCAAAAGATTTCATCAACAAAGTCAGCGAAAAAGCAGTTGGAGAAGAAATCCTCAAGAGTTTGACTCCAACACAACAAGTTATCAAAATTGTTCGTGACGAATTGACTGCTTTGATGGGTGGAGAGAATCAAAAACTCATAGTTGGACCGAAACTTCCAACCATTATTATGATGTGTGGATTGCAAGGTAGCGGTAAGACAACGATGGCAGGCAAACTAGCACTCAAACTTAAGAAAGAAGGCAAGAAGCCTTTGCTTGTTGCATGCGATATTTATCGTCCTGCTGCGATTGACCAACTCAAAGTCCTTGGAAAATCTATTCAAATTGACGTTTTTGAGCGTGGAACACAAAACCCTACAAAAACAGTGAAAGAAGCAGTTGCTTATGCAGAGAAATTTGCTCTCGACACAGTGATTATCGATACAGCAGGTCGACTTCAAATTGATGAGAAATTGATGGAAGAACTCAAAGATATCAAGAAAGTCATCAAGCCTGACGAAATCTTGCTTGTAATTGATGCGATGATCGGTCAAGAAGCAGTGTCAGTTTCAACAGCATTCAATGATGCTCTTGATGTGACAGGAGTTGTGCTCACCAAGATTGATGGTGACACTCGTGGTGGTGCTGCGCTTTCAATTCGATCAGTTGTTGGCAAACCAATCAAGTTTGTCGGAGTGGGTGAGAAATTGACTGATCTCGAACCTTTCTATCCAGACAGGATTGCTTCTCGTATTCTTGGTATGGGTGACGTTCTCACTTTGATTGACAAAGCGCAAGAAGCGGTTGACGAGAAAACTGCTCAAGAATTGGAGCGTAAATTCAGAGAAAATAGTTTTGATCTCAATGACTATATTGAACAGGTCAACAATATGAAAAAGATGGGCGGACTCAAATCAATCTTGGGCATGCTTCCAGGAATTGGCGGAAAACTCAGACAACTCGAAGATCAAATTGACGAGAAACAACTCGAAAAGAACAAAGCAATCATACAATCTATGACAGCCAAAGAAAGAGAGAATCCAGAGATAATCAATGGATCTCGCAGATCTCGTATTGCCAAAGGAGCAGGAGTGCAAGTCAGCGACGTCAATATGCTCTTGAAACAATTCAACCAATCAAAAGAAATGATGCGCATGATGAAAAACCCTAAGGCGTACGGTGGCAAAATGGCCATTATGCGCAAACTTATGGGAAACTAAAATAAGTAAAAGTTTCATCATGCAAATCAACACAAAATCTCATTTTGTGTTATGACTGATGAAAAACCCTAAGGCGTACGGTGGCAAAATGGCCATTATGCGCAAACTTATGGGAAACTAAAATAAGTAAATGTTTCATCATGCAAATCAACACAAAATCTCATTTTGTGTTATGACTGATGAAAAACTATAAGGCATACGGTGGCAAAATGGCCATAATGCGCAAACTTATGGGAAATTGATAAGGTAGGGAATTTAAAATCAAATTATCCAACTTGAATTATTATAAAAAAGTAAAATATAATAATATAGAACACCTATTATGGTGTTTTTTATTTAACACAAATCAACAAAAAATTATAATTTTGTTGTACAAAAACTAATAAATATCTTGCAAATCGACAAAATATTTGATATCATATAAGACATGAAAACATTTAAAGAGATGAGAAAGGATATTAGTATAGTATATTTCATTATCCAATGCTTGCTTGCGGTTGGTGTTATAACTTTTTATATCCTAGGATTATGTGGAATTGGCAAAATGTGGAGATTTTCCACTTGTTTCAATGCATCTAAATTTTGCTTGTCGACACTTGCAATATCAATGTTGCTATACGTTTTCTATTTATGCAAGGTAAGGGCAACAAAAGCATTGCAAATATACTTCATTTTTGCTTTGATGGGACATTTCATTGGTGGTGATTTATTCAACTTGTATGTTTTGTCATAAAATTACAACTATATTTTACATATGTTCAATAGTTGCTTGATTGGTGTTATTGTCTATGGTATGATATTAAGAAATGTCAAGAAGCAAAGTCCTTTCTTTATGTTCCTTATGACAACATCAGCGGTTGTATGCGTTGGTGTTATCTGGGAATTTTATGAATATCTTGCTGACACAATCAGCAATCTTAATATGCAAAGATGGAGAAATTCTTATACAGGTGTTCCTTTTATAGGACAACGTGCATTGCGTGATACTATGTGGGATTTGTTCTGTGATATGTTTGGTGGTATGTTTGCTGGTGTATTTGCTTATCCTGTTGTGATAAAAGGCAAGAGCCTATATCAACATTTTGAACTTAAAATAGTTGATATGGAAACACATCACACACCAATTATATATAATGAATTACGATTAAAAACCAAACAAAACAAAGAAGAAGTCAAACTTCAAAATCAAGTTGAAATTGACAATTTAATTCAAGAAAAATTGGAAAATCAAATAGAAATTGATGAATTTATTTCACAAGAACAAAACAATGTTGAAGAAAAAACTGAAATAATAATTGAAACACCTGATGAAAGCAAATCTGGAGAAGGTGGTGAAAATTAGACAACAAAAAATTGCATTAAATATGCAATTTTTTAATTTTTAAAACTCAAAATCATATTTTTTTCTTCTTCTATCAATTTTGAAAGTGCTATTAAAAGCGCTTTCATTATTTAAAAGTTTGTTAATCAATTGTTCAATTTCTTCTTTTGAAGATAACTTATAAGAAATACTTTCAATATAATTAGCAATAGAATTAATTTTTTTCATTTCATT
>JAZRUL010000009.1:0-2168 GCA_045652505.1 Candidatus Onthoplasma sp.
AATTGTCATGATTTTAAACGAGATTTTCAATATTTAGTTAATATTGTTTGACAAATTTGGTCGCTTTTTGTAAATTAATTATATCAATATTATTTAAGGGGTAAATATGTTTGAAAATTTTATCACAAAAAAGTCAATAAGCAAAGCATTGACACAAGAAGAATATTATGAAATAGTCGACTATATGTTGAAGAACAAAATTGATGCAGAAGTATCAAAAATGTTTTTGGCTCTCAATACGTTTGGTATGAACAAAAAGGAAGTAATGTATTTTGCAATCGCTTTGAGAGACAGCGGAAAGGTTCTTAAATATAACCAAAATATTTTGGAAAAACATTCAACCGGTGGAGTGGCTGATAGTACAAGTATCGTGTTGATTCCTTTGTTGGCGTCGTTGGGCTACAAGATCATCAAAACTACTGCGAGAAGTTTGGTGTTTACCAACGGAAGTGCAGACAGATTCGGTGCTATTCCAAATCTCAAAGTCAAGTTGTCAAACGAGCAAATAGAAAAAGCTCTTAGTAAAACCAATGCATGCATTTTATCACACAAAGGAGATATGTGCCCAGCAGATCAAATCCTGTTTGATTTGATTGAAAAACATGAACTTCATAATGATATAAATCTTTTGGCTTCATCTATTATTGCAAAGAAGCTTGCTAGTGGTGCAAAATATGTTTTGATTGATGTTAAATATGGAAGAAATGCTTTGGTTAAGTCTTATCTTCAAGCTTTGAAGATGGCGAAAATCATGAAGTATGTGTTCAAAAAATGCGGTGTAAGATCTACTATTTTGATTACATCAGCTGCTCAACCTATAGGTGATAGTATTGGAAATTCTCTTGAGATGTTGGATGCTATTGATGTCTTGCATGGAAAGCGTTGTTTGCTAAGAGAAGTTGCAATTGATTATGCTATTGAGATGATGAAACTTGCAGGAACAAAAATGGACGAATTTGATATGAGATATGTTCTTGGACTTTCTTTGGACAATGGCAGAGCATGGGATAAATTTGTCGAAATTGTAAAAGTTCAAGACGGAGATGTCAACGCAATCAAAAAGGACAGTTATTTTGTTCCTTATAATACAACTGCAATTAAGAGTATGTTTGATGGATATGTTCAAAGTATTGACATTATGTCTCTTGGTGAGATTGTCAGAAAGTTATGCAAAACTTCTCATGATAACAATATCGGTATAACTTTAAATGTCAAAGTTGGCGATAAGGTTCATGAGGGTGATGACGTTGCTATTTTCTATCACAAAACGAAAAAAGATTTCGCTGATTATAGAGATGTGATTGCAAATTGTATTCGTTTGTCTGATATGAAGGTGAGCAAAAAGTCAATTATAAAAAAGGTTATTAGATAATGAAATATACAGTAAAATCGTTGCCTGAAACAAAAAGATTAGCTCAAGATTTTGCCATGTCGCTTAATGTTGGCGACATGATTCTTTTGAATGGTGATCTAGGTGCTGGCAAGACGACTTTTACTCAATATGTTTTTGCTTGTCTTGGAGTGAGTGAGGTTGTAAATAGTCCTACATTTGCAATTTTGAAAAGTTATGAAGGGAAATTTACTTTGCATCACTTTGATACCTATAGAATTTCAACGGAAGAAGCAATCGAAGCTGGCTTTGATGAAGTGATTGATGATAAAAATAGTGTGATTTTCATCGAGTGGAGCGAAAACATAAAACAACTTTTGCCCAAAAAGTATATTGTGGTGAACATTAAAATAATAGACGAAAATACAAGAGAGTTTGAAATAACAAGACATGAATAATTTGATAATTAATACCGCGAATAAGTCACTAGAAATCGCCTTGATTAAAGAAGGCGAGTGTTTTTCATATGTGACAGAATCAAATGTCAAGCACAACGAGGCGATGATACCATTGCTGGATAAAATTTTGAGCGACAACAATCTCGAAATCAAAGATATTGACGAGTTTGGTGTGGTTATTGGTCCGGGTTCTTTCACCGGTATCAGAGTCGGTATTGCGACTATCAAAGCATTTAGAGATGTTGGCAAGGTTAAAGCCAAAGGTATCAATAATTTGCAATATCTATATTCACTTGCAACAAGCCAAAATTGTGACATTGAAGTTGTTGCAATATTGGGTAGTGCGGATAGTTTCTTTGTGGCGAGAAAAGTGCTTGACA
>JAZRUL010000010.1:0-2383 GCA_045652505.1 Candidatus Onthoplasma sp.
CACATGGTGCAAGAGTTTTTGGTTATGATGCGTCAAATAATGCCTACGTGAAGAAATTGTGTGCAGAAGGTGTGGAAATTTCAAAAAGATTCAACCAAGATTTTTTGTCAGTTGATCTGTGCGTCAGAACTCCCGCAATCAAAGACGACAATAAATATATTCAATATTTCAAGCAAAACAAAATTCGTATAATTGATAGAATTGATTTTTTGAATGAATTGGCATCTCATTTCAAATGTGTGATCGCGGTGGCGGGGACTCATGGAAAAAGTACGACAGCGAGTTTGATATACGAAATATTGAGATATTCAGGAAGAAAAGTGTCATCACATATCGGAGCTGATATTTTTGCTCCAAGAATGTGTCTTACTGACGAGTTTTTGGTCGTTGAAGCGTGTGAATACAACAAGAGTTTTTTGTCGCTCAATCCTACAATTTCGGTAGTGACGAATGTGGAAGCAGAGCATATGGATAGCTACAAAAATATGTTTTCTCTTCATTCTGCCTTTTCAACTTTTATGAAAAGGGGGCTGAAAAGATATGCTTATAGTGAGCCTAGTACAAGATTTTTATCTCGAGTTAAGGATATAGTTTTTGTTGAAAAAACAAAACTTAATATTTCGCCAAAAATCAAAGGGGAGTATAATATCAAAAATATTTCTTTGGCAATCAAAGTTTGTCTAGATTTGGGAATTGACAAAGATGATATCATAGAGGCGGTCAACAACTTTTTGGGTATACCAAGACGATATGAATTGATTGGAAAATTATACGAAAAGCCGATATACATAGATTATGCTCATCATCCAACTGAAGTGAAATCGTTTTTAGAAACTTACTCATCCGAGCATGAAAATTATTTGGTGGTTTTTCAACCGCACACATATTCAAGAACGAAAAGATTCTTAAAAGAATTTGTAGATGTATTGAAAGATCAAGAAAATCTTTGTATTTTCAAAGAATATCCAGCACGAGAAAAACCAAGCCTTGGCTTGAGTGCAAAGCAACTATACGAACAAATCAGGCAATACAACCAAAATGTTTTTTATTCAGCAAGCAGGAGAAGTATTGAAAAGCGTATTGAAAAATATTCTTCTATTGTCTTTATTGGAGCGGGAGATATCAACAATATAGCGGTGCAAATTGTGGATAACTTTAAAAATAAAATTTGACCTATATAATTCTTGAAAAAAAGAAATTAAAAAAACAGTTGACAAAATATATTTTTCAAGGTATAATCAGTATGCTTAAAAAAATATAGAGGAGAAAAATTATGCAAAAGGATATCCAACCTAATTACGTAGAAGTTAAATTTGTTTGCGCTTGTGGTAATGAGTTTATGAACAAAACTGCTAAAGTTGGTGTTAAAGAAGGAGATATTGTGAAACTTGAAGTTTGTGATAAGTGTCACCCTTTCTTTACAGGTCAACAAAAGCTTGTAGATACTGAAGGTCGTGTAGACAAATTTAATAAGAAGTTTAATCTTAAATAGCAAATTTGCGCACCTGTTTTTTTGCATGCCAAAATGATAGGTGCGTTTTTTGTTGCAAAGATTTGGCAGAATTAAAAAAAACAGTAGTGTATAACTATAAAATTTGAATATACACTAAAAGGAAGGGAAGGTGTTTTTAGAGCCTAAAGATGCCGAAAGGAATTTATGAAAACAACAGAATTAAGAAAACAAATCAAGTCTGAATTTGATGAACTCGGAATTGAGAGAGAAGACGCTGATTTCATTATTGCCGAAGTGTTGGGATTGGAAAGAACTGAATTGTTCATGATTCAAGATCTTGACGACGGACAAGTTGAAACAATTATGGAAATGGTGGAGAAAAGAAAAAATGGTACTCCTGTGGATAAGATTTTCCATAGATCGTATTTTTATGGACTTGAATTTGAAGTTAACGAAGATGTATTGAGTCCAAGACATGATTCTGAAATATTGGTAGAAACTGCTATCAAGTATATTAAGGACAGAGAATACAAGACTGCTCTTGATATGTGTACAGGATCAGGATGCCTTGCGATTTCGATCAAGAAGCACACGGATATTGAAATGACAGCAGTTGATGTGTCGCAAAAGGCGATCATGATCGCAAAAAGAAATGCGAAGAAAAACGAAGTTGATATCAACTTTATTCGTTCAGATATGTTTGAAAAGATTGAAGGTAAATTTGATATAATTGTGAGCAATCCACCATATATTTCGACTGAAGAATTGCCACTGCTTGATAGAGAAGTTGTGGAGCATGACCCTATCATTGCGCTTGATGGCGGACCTATGGGGCTCAAATTTTATAATATCATTCATGACAATCTCAGGAATGTATTGAACGACGGCGGCTTGTTGATCATGGAGATCGGTGAAGATCAAAAACTTCTC
>JAZRUL010000011.1:0-4755 GCA_045652505.1 Candidatus Onthoplasma sp.
TTTATAATTATTCTGTCAGTTATTATTTCAATAATTGTTTGAATGTAGCGCTAAGTTTAACTGTAGGCACTTTGTGTGCAGGAACTTTCATCTCTTTCTTTGTGAAAGGATTTACTTTTACTGCTGCCTTCTTAGCATTGATGCCAAAGTTCATGAAACCAATGAAATGCATCTCTTTGCCAGCTTTCAAGTTTGTCTTGAGCTGTTCACCTGCTGCGTTCAAGATCAATTTAACTTGAGCTTGTGTGCAACCTGTAGCTTCTGCTACTTGTTTAATGAAATCGCCTGCGCTAATTTTATTCATTTTTTTCTCCTTTTTGAGCGGGATAACCCTTAACTCAATTTTATGCTAACAAAAAAATTTCAAAAAATCAACTATTTTAAAGGGGTTTTGCAAATTTTTTTAAATTATATAAATTCTAAAAAATTTTACATTCTGACAAATTTCTTAAACTTAAATGTTTTGTTGTTATGGTTTTTGCGACTTTTGTGGTTTGTATACAAAATTTAGGATGTTAATTTCTGATAAACAATTGCAATTTCGTTTCTTATATGTTATATTTATATATACTTAAGTTAAATATAACAAAATTAAAAGGAAAAACATAATTTTATGGCAGATATAAGAAACATTGCAATTATTGCCCATGTAGATCATGGCAAAACAAGTTTGGTCAATGCTTTGCTCAAGCAAGGCGGTATTTTTCGTGACAATCAAGAGGTGCAAGACAGAGTCATGGACTCCAATGCGCTCGAGAGAGAAAGAGGAATCACAATTTTGAGCAAAAACTGCTCAGCTTTTTATAAAAACACAAAGATCAATATCGTAGACACTCCTGGACACGCAGATTTCGGTGGTGAAGTGGAACGAGTGCTCAAGATGGTTGATGGTGTGCTTTTGGTGGTTGATGCTTTTGAAGGACCGATGCCACAAACTCGTTTCGTTCTTGAAAAGGCTCTTGAACTCAATCTCAAAGTGGTTATTGTAATCAACAAGATTGATAGACCAGATGCTCGTCTTGATTTGGTTGGCGACGAAGTGCTTGAACTCATGCTTGACCTCAACGCAAATGACGAACAACTTGATAGTCCTATCATATATTGTTCGGCAAGGGAAGGAATCGCAACAAAGAATTATAAGAATCCGAAAACTGATATGGAAGATTTGTTCGAAGCGATTGTGAGCCATATCGATCCGCCAAAGATGGACGAGAATGCACCTTTCCAAATGCTTGTGTCTTCGACTGAGCAAAATGATTATCTTGGCAAGTTGGCTGTGGGTAAGATCGAATCTGGTACAATCAAACTCAATCAAACCGTGTATATCAAGAACTTCTTTGACCCTAACAAAAAATATATGGGCAAAGCGGTCAATATATTCAGCTTCGAAGGACTCAAGCGTGAAGTGGTGGAAGTTGGTCGTGCTGGCGATATCATCTGTATTGCTGGTATTCCTGATATCACTATCGGTGACACTGTGAGCGAAACGCCTGATATGGAGCCAATCGAGTTCGTGAAAATCAGCGAGCCAAGTGTGGAAATGACTTTTATGGTCAATGATAGTCCATTCGCTGGCAAGGAAGGAAAATATGTGACAAGTCGTCATATCAAAGATAGACTCAACAAGGAAGCAGTCAAAGATTTGTCGCTTCAAGTGAGTGACGGAATCACTGCAGATCAGTTCACTGTGCGTGGTAGAGGTGAAATGCACTTATCTATCCTTATCGAAAATATGCGTCGTGACGGATACGAATTCCAAGTGAGCAGACCAAGAGTTTTGTTCAAAACTATTGATGGTGTGAAATGTGAGCCTATTGATTTGGTTGTATTGGACGTGCCGAACGATTCGGTTGGTACAGTTATGTCAACAATGGGTGTGAAACGTGGTGAACTTATTGATATGTCTGCGATTGGAAGCAGAACAAGATTGAGATTCAAAGTGCCAAGTAGAGGTCTGTTTGGTTATAAATCACAACTTTTGACCGACACTCGTGGTGAAGGTGTGATGTCAAGCATATTTGATAGTTACGAGCCTTACAAAGGCGATATTGGGTCTAGAAACTTTGGATCACTCATCTCATATGAAACAGGTGAAGCAATCACTTATGGACTCTTCAATGCGCAAGGCAGAGGAAGACTCTTGGTGCGTGCTGGCGAAAAAGTTTATCTTGGACAAGTGGTTGGTGCCAATCCAAAAGGTGATGATATTGTTGTCAATGTTTGCAAGAAGAAGCAACTTACAAATACTCGTTCTAGTTCAAGTGATGATGCTCTCAAACTCACCCCAATCCAGACCATGACGCTTGAAGAAGCGCTTGAATTCATTGCTGACGATGAGTTGGTGGAAGTGACCCCAACAAGCATAAGAATCAGAAAAGCAATCTTGGATCATCAACTTCGAGCAAAGAGCAAAAAACCCGTGGTTGAGTAAGGAGAAATATGCAGATAGATAAAAATGAATATCTAAATGGTGTCAAAAAGGTTGCCAAACGAATCACTATCACAATGTTTGCTTGTATTCCTGTTTTGGTGTTGTTTGGCTATTTCACAAGAAATGTTATAACAAACAGAGCCCTAATTATATTGAGTTTTGTTTTGATTATGGGACTAGCGGTTTTGCTTGTTGAGTTGATCGCAAGACGCAGAGAAAAGAACAAATCAAAAGAGCCAATCATTGAAACCAAGAAAGACGTGTTCAAATAGGAGAAACAATGGATTTAAAAAACCAAGAGGCAAAATTTTATCATTTCACAAAAACTGAAAATTTGGATAGTATTTTCAATCGTGGTCTTGACGCCAAAATTGGAAATAATGCAAAAGGTGTTGAGTTTTCAAAAAAGGTATTCTTCGTTGAAGGTAGAGAAAATGTGCTGAAGCTGATTGATGTGTGGATCCGTTGGTTTATTGTAAGATATCAGAGAGTTGCATACGTCAAAGATGCTGTTGAAGGTATTGACCCAAAAGAATCTCCACTTGCTGATATGATATATCGAAAGTTGGAAAAAGAAGCACTGAAAAGACACAGAGCAGACGTGGAATCCGGAGCGGTGGAAACCGAAGAAGCCAAGATGGCGGCGTTCAAGAAAATGTACAAAGATTGGAAGAACACTTCATATCTTGCTCTTGATTTGAAAGTTGGTGTAGATTTCAGTTATGACGACGTTGACGATGCGAAAGATTGGAATGTGAAAAACAGAGACAACTTGAAATACTTGGAATACATGTATGGCAAAATTGACAAAGTTGACGGACTTGAGAAGTGGAATTTACATACTTTTGCGGGAGTTGGTGTTTCTCCAAAGAAGATCGAACGAGTGTCGGTCGGAGAAAAAACTGACGGAATCAGTATTGCTCAATATATGTATGAGCAAGAAAAGAAATCAAATCCAGATTTCAATATGCCACTCTTGGACGAATTTATGGAAAACGTGAAAAAGATTGAAGCAGGCAAAATCGAAGATATAAAAAATGTAAAAACAAATAACTATCTCGACAATGCCGGACCTTATGGATATTTAATAAATCAAAATAAATAAAATTCGCTTGCCAACACGCAAGCATAAACAATCAAATGAAAGGAGAAAATTATGGCTGATATAAAAGCGAAAATGTTGCCAAATGATTTGGAAGCTGAGCAAAGTTTGCTTGGAAGTTTGTTTTTGTCGCTCGATGCGTGCATAGACACTTTCCCAATACTCAAAGCGGAAGATTTCTATTCAACTGCGCATCAAAAGATTTATCAAGCGATGGCGGACAATTACGCCAAGAATATCGCTGTTGACTATGTGACAGTGAGCAAAGTTTTGGAGACAAAAGGCGAGTTGGAAGAAGTGGGAGGTCTTGGATATATCACCGATCTCACGAACTTCGTGCCAAGTGCTGCGAACTATAAATATTATGCTGATATTATTCGTAATGATAGTATTTTGCGTCAAGTGATCGATGCGAGTCAAAAGACAATCAATCGTGCTTTTGAAGGAGCTGAAGCACAAGAAGTTTTGGCTGGTGCTGAAAAGTTGATTTTCGATATATCTCAAACAAGACGAAGCAACGGACTCGAGCATATCAAAAAAGGTGTGACTGAAGCAATCGATATGATGGAAAAAGTTTCGATTGATCCAAATGCAAATAGTGGAATCAAAGTTGGCTTCCCGATGCTCGACAAGATGACAAATGGTTTCAAACCGGGCGAATTGATCATCATTGCTGCTCGTCCAGGTATTGGTAAAACCACTCTTGCTGTCAACTTTGCAATCAACGCAGCTCTCAAATACAAAAAGAGTGTGGCAATGTTTGACCTTGAAATGTCAAGTTTGCAAGTGGCGCAAAGATTCATTTGTTCAACAGGTCGTATTCCTATGGATTATGTCAAGGCTGGAACAAAAGACAATTCGGCGTGGGCTACCTTGTTTGAAACCAAGAAGATATTGGAAGATTCGAATATCTATATTGATGATACAACAACAATCACTCCAGCAGAAATCCTTTCAAAGTGTCGTAGACTCAAAGCGCAACAAGGGCTTGATATGGTCATCATTGACTACCTTCAACTCATGAAGAGCGAAAGACAAACCAAAGACGGAAGCCGTCAACAAGAAGTTGCTGATCTCACTCGTTCGATCAAACTTGCTGCTCGTGAATTGGGTGTGCCAATTCTCTTGTTATCACAACTTAATCGTGAAAGCGAAAAGAGAGCGGACAAAACTCCAATGCTCAGCGA
Source organism: Candidatus Onthoplasma sp. (assembly GCA_045652505.1). Classification (GTDB taxonomy): domain Bacteria; phylum Bacillota; class Clostridia; order Christensenellales; family UBA1242; genus Onthoplasma. The sequence goes on from JAZRUL010000011.1 coordinate 4,721, forward strand.
CCTTAGAGAATCAGGAAGTATCGAACAAGATGCCG
>JAZRUL010000012.1:0-4338 GCA_045652505.1 Candidatus Onthoplasma sp.
AAATTATGATAACCATGGGATGCCATGGTTATTTATTATTAAATTAACAAATACAGCGAATATAAAGGAGAATATGAAGAATTATATAAGGATTATAACTACTATAATTTTGGTTTTGGTGCTGGATATGGTCAGCAAGCATTTTTTGTTTGATGTGGACTATTTCAACCTTGTCCCAAACGTCGTGAGCATCGCTTCAAATGGTGGAAATACCGGTGCTGCATTTGGTTTGTTCAGTGGAAAAACGTCGGCACTCATTATTGTCAGTATATTGATGGTTGTTGCATTGTTTGTGTTTGATTTCTTTATAAAGAACAAAAACGCTTTCTATTCTATCTCTTTTGGGCTTATCGTCGGTGGAGCAGTGGGAAATCTTGTTGATAGAATCCGTCTTGGATATGTGAGAGATTTTATTTATCTCGATTTTGCACCAGATTTTCCGATTTTTAATATTGCTGATAGTTGTTTGTGTATTGGCGCTGTGATGATGGTGGTTTATATCTTGTTTATGTCAGGGAAGAAAAGTGAAAAATAATTTTGTTTGTGATGAAATGGGTGTAAGATTGGACGTGTTTTTGGCAAAAAACACTGATTTTTCACGTAGTTTCATAAAGTCTTTGAACGAAGAAGGATTGATCAAGGTTAATGGCAAGGTTGAAAAAGCAGGATTCATACTTAAAAATGGTGACGAGATTGAACTCACTCAAAAAGAGATCGAAACAATTTCAGCCGAAGCAGAAGATATTCCGCTTGACATTGTCTATGAAGATGATGATTTGATTGTTATCAACAAGCAACCTGGTCTTGTTGTTCATCCTTGTTCAACAACAAAAAACCATACATTGGTCAATGCTCTCATGTATCATACTGAGAAATTGTCATCTATAAATGGTGTTTTGCGTCCTGGAATTGTACATAGATTGGACAAAGATACGGGCGGACTTATGCTTGTTGCCAAGAACGATAATGCTCACAAAGTGTTGAGCAATCAACTGAAAGATAAGACTTTGAATAGAGAATACAAGACTCTTGTCAAAGGTAGATTGATTGAAGATTTTGAAATAAGTGGGTATCTGGGCAGAAATCCTAAAAATAGGGAACAAATGGCGCTTGTCGGCGAGAAAAATGGAAAATATTCCAAAACGATATTCACTCCTGACAAAGTTTATTCTCATTATACTTTGCTCAATTGCAAACTCACAACAGGGCGAACTCATCAAATCAGAGCACACTTGAAATCAATCAACCACCCGATTGTTGGAGATGTTTTATATGGCGGAGTGGATAAAGCAATAAAGACAAATGGTCAACTTTTGTTTGCTTATAAAATCAGATTTGTTCATCCTTCGACGAATGAGGGTATGACTTTTGAGGTAGAATTGCCAAAATATTTTATGGAAATAATTGAAAAAATAGAAAGAGAATAGTTTGTTCTCTTTTTTTTGTAAGTTCAAACCAGACATCTTTTTCGAATATACGAAAAAGTGTTGGATTAGTGAATATAATCATATTTACTTCTCGAGTTGATGAGAAAATGTGTTTGAATATTTCAAATTGTTTCAAATTAAAACAAAATTTGAGCAGATTATGTTTAAAATCAAACAAAATATTTGACTATATAATTTTGTTTTTGATATAATAAATCAGGAGGATAAAAATGAAATCAAATAGTTTTTTAAATGGTATCGCTTATTTTGCAATTGCGCTCATCGCAATAAGTACTGTGCTCGGTCAATTGTTTGGCTGGCTCATCAATGATAGTATCGTAGGTGTTATGACGCTTGTTGCTCAATGTATCGCATATATTATCACTGCTGTGTATGGATTCTTCTATGCAAAATCAAAGAAGACTATAGGTTGGATTGTCGCATACATTATTTTCATTGTTTTGATAATTGTGTTCACTGGACTCAACTTTAATTCATTAATGGACGGATTCAAAAAATAAAAAATGAAAAAGAAAATCGAGCTTAAAACAATTGCTATTATACTTTTATTAATAATGGGGATTACATTAATAATACTAGGCAATAAAAGTCATTATTGCCTTAGTTTCGGTATGATAGTTTTTGGTGGGGCTTGTTTTTTCTATGCCTTTGAAAAAGTCAAAGCATTGAACAAAATGTATACCGAAATGTCTGACGAGTTCTATGCTTATCAGGGCAATGATGTTGAATATATTAATGAATATAGCAAAGCCTTGAAAATGTGCAAAAAACAAATATTTAGAACAAAACTTGTGTTTTATGCTTTTTCAGGTTTGTTGATTATCTTGGGTTTTGTTATGATGGTATAGCTCATTGATGTTTTAATCGCATCATATGATATATAAAATAAAAAAGAATTAAAAAAGTTATTGATTTAATTTTTTAAATGTGCTAAAATGCATTCGTTTAAGGAGACAAAAATGAAATACGAATTAGAAAAGAAAACAAATGGCGTTTATGATGCCAATATCAGCGTTGACCATGCTGAATGGGAAGAAGCTTTGAATTCTTCTTATCAAAAAAATAAGGGAAAATTCAACATTCCAGGATTTAGAAAAGGTCACGCACCAAGAAATATTATTGAAAAAACTTATGGTGCAGGTGCTTTCGTGAATGAAGCATTGGATGAAGTTTATTACAAGGCTTATACTTTGATTTTGAAAGAACATGAAGAAATCAAACCTATCGATGCTCCGAAACTTGACGTGAAGAAATTTGACGATACAGGTGTTGAGATCGTTCTCTCAATTCCTTGCCTTCCAGATTTTGAACTCGCTCAATACAAAGGTCTTGAATTCACTCGTAAAGTTGAAGCTGTGACTGAAGATATGGTGACAGAAGAAATCAACAAAGAATTGCTTCGCGCATCTCGTCTTGTTGAAACAAATGCTCCAGTGAAGACTGATGACTTCGTGACACTTGACTTTGATGGTTATGTTGACGGAAAGCAATTTGATGGAGGAAAGGCTGAAAATTATCAACTCAAGATTGGAAGCAAGTCTTTCATTGACAACTTTGAAGATCAATTGATTGGTCTCAACATTGGCGACAAGAAAGATGTTATTGTCACTTTCCCAGCTGATTATCATGAAAACTCTTTGGCAGGAAAGCCAGCAACTTTCAAATGTGAAATCAAGAATATTCGTGAACGTGTGATGCCAGAACTCAATGACGAGTTTGTAAGTAATTCAACAGATTTTGAAACAGTTGACGCATACAAAGCAAGCATCAAAGAACGTCTTGAGAAGAAAGAAAACGATCATGCTGATCTCGAAGTTGAGAATGCTATGCTTGATGCTATCATCGACAATACAAAGATTGATTTGCCAGACGTTTTGGTTGAAGATGAGTTCAATAGACAATTGAGTGGTATGAAAGCTCAAATGCAATATCAAGGAATTCAACTTGAAGACTACATAAAATATCTTGGAAAGTCTGAAGAAGAATTCAATGCTGACATCAAGAAGAATGCTTCAAGAAATGTGAAAGGTAGAATCGTTCTTGAAAAACTCATCCGTGATGAGAATTTGGATATCAAACAAGAAGATATCGACAGCAAAATCGAAGAAATGGCAAAAAACACTGGTAAATCTGTGGAAGAATTCAAAAAACAAGTTAATAATGATATGGTAAACAGAATTGCCAATGAATTATTGATGAAAAACCTTATCAATTTCTTGCGTGCAAACAACACTGTTAAATAAACGGAGGAGTTATGTCAGGGGATAATAAAGAAGTAGAAACAAAGAAAGAGAAAAAGCCGTTCCGTTCTGGTTGGAAATTTATTGTGTTTTTCTTGCCACCGCTCGGACTCATTTTCTTCTGTCTTTGGGAGGACGACAAACATGAAAAAGCAATGGAGTGCTTGAAGATGACTCTTTGGGGCTTGTTGTTCATGGTGTTGTTCAGTGTAGGATTCTGGTTGCTTTGTCATTATGGAGTTATCGAATTCAGTTTGGCAAAGTTGTTGGGACTTAAATAATTGTGCGTCAACGGGGTTTCTCGTTGACGTTTAACTAATAAAAAGGAGAAAGTTAATATGATTCCTATGGTTATAGACCAAGTTGGCAACGTTGAGCGTAGTTATGACATATATTCTCGTCTTTTGGAAGATAGAATTGTGTTCGTGACAGGCGAAATCAACGATGCTATGGCAAACACTATTGTTGCTCAACTTATTTATCTTGAAGGAAAGAATCCGGACAAGGATATCTTTATGTATATCAACAGTCCAGGTGGAAGCGTTTCTGCCGGTATGGCGATCTATGACACGATGCAATATATCAAATGCGATGTGTCAACAATCTGTATTGGTATGGCTGCGAGAAGTCGGATCGTAGCCATGTCGTTC
>JAZRUL010000013.1:0-3826 GCA_045652505.1 Candidatus Onthoplasma sp.
CTGCATCGGTGTTCCAAACCACTTTATAAAAAACTGTTCCGCATATTTCAGACCAAGTTGTCGCAGTTTTCACCAAATCTGGAAGATTGATTCTATTTGAAACAGAGCTGATGATTTCTTTTCCAAGAAAAGCGCTCTGCATATCAGATTCATCAGTGCTTGCTGGAACAACGGTCACAACAGGGGTGCTTGAACAAATCTTCGAGATTCTCGTCTCAACAATTGGTGCAATATGGTTGAACACTTCTTTTTCTTGCCAAAAATATTGTTTTTCATCTTCTCTGATTCCACCATTGCTTGAAAGATAACTATATTGATTGCCCATCATAAAGTTGATATTAAGTTGCCACTGACTCTCGAGGCTTTTTCTTGCTTGCCTTCTCGACAAATAGTCCTTTCTTACTTCTTCCACTATTTTTGAATTTGATTTACTCATCTTTTCCTCCTTTTTTGTAGACCGGTTTGATATTTTTTGGCACCATAAATTTGCCAATTTCTCCATATAAATTGTTGATACAATCTGTGCATAAATAAACATTTCCATCGAAGACAAATCGCTTGTTCACGATCGTATAATCTGCACAATTATTGCAACCACTTCCGTCACATTTTATCTTGTGTTTTGTTTTTTCCACGTTCATTTTCTTTCTCCTTCAATTCGTTTAATAATCTTGTTTTTTCGTTTTCCAATTCTTCGTCTGTCAGTGAGTCATAATCCTTTTTTTGCTCAGCCAAATGTTGATATATCAGTTTGATGATGTCGCTATTCGGCGGAATAGATTTTTCACAAATTTTTTGTTTGACTTGCACCATCTCTCCTGTATCATCATCTCGAACATATTCGGTTGTAATCTCTTTCATTGTCATACCTGTAATACACTGCTTCAAGGCTGTCAATGTAGCATTGTCAAAAATATTTTCTTCTATATCACATCATCTCCTTATCTCCTATATTTTAGATTTCTTATCAGTCTTTCTTTTTCTTTGGCTATAATGTTTTGTTCTTCGGCTGGGCGTTTGTTTTCTGGCCTACTCATAATGTAATAACGAAGCTCGTCCATGCTGTGATCGTCAACTTTGACCGGATTGTCACCCTTTCCCCACCTATAAGATTTGATCTCTCGAATAAGATTTTTGCAAGTATTAAATATGTAGATTTTTGTTTCTCCATTGGCATTTTTTAGATATGACTTGACTCTTTGAATCCCGCTGAAAACATCTTTGTTTACATTGGAGTTCACCAAAATATTGTGATCATAAAACAGATCACTCACACTTCTTGTTGCAGCCAGAGTCGTTTGATTTGCTGCGCTGTCTATCAATGCTTCAAGCATACCATTTGAGTTTCTGTGCCAATGCAATTCATCACTGATTTTATGTATCTGTTCGCTGTGATAAACAATGTCTTTTTCTCTCTCATAATGTTCTGCTACTACATATACATTTCCATCATAATCTATCGCATACCAATGACAAGAAAGCGGATTCTTAAGGCCCGGGTCGATCGACAACTTGTCCTGCCAATCGTATGGCACATCAAATGGTTCAATCACATGAACACTCTCATCAAATTCTGGATAAATTCGACCACCAACATCAATAAATTCACCAAATTGGCGAGACTTCAATTCGTCAGCTGACATACTTGCTTTCATTTCGTTTTTTGCTTCTTCACTTATATATGGATTGTCGTCCCATTGCATAAATTCGTGCCAGATATTTGGATTGTTGTGCTGATTTAGATATATCTCATCATATACAAACGTCATACCTTTGAGTGGTGTCATTGTTGCGAAAATATCCCCATTTCTGTCCAAAACTCTCATGCGACATTCTTGATAAATATCATATGGTGGTTCTTCATCAAACCAGACATAATCAAGGCTTGTTCCTTGAAATTTTTCTCTTCCTTGATCACAACTCTTGAACCCTATTCGGCTTAAAGTGCCAAACACATTTCTTATCACAATATAATCAATCACTCCGTTTTCATAATTATCCTTCCTTCCCGACAGCATAACCACGTCTTCAATCCAATCAGGATTGATATAGTTGAGAATTTTGTTTTGTGCCACATCACGTTGAACTTGTGTGGATAGGCTGACCACCCAGCCTTTTGTCGCTCCTTTGATTTCTCTATAAGGATGACACCCTCGCGCCATGTATACCACTTCCACAGCACCGCACTCTGTTTTGCCAGAGCGGTTTCCGCCAAATACCCACCGATTCTTTTTGTCACATTTGTGAAAAGCTATTTGTTTGAGATGTTTTTTCTCGCCAGAATTGTATCTTGAGAGCCTATCCTTTTCTTTTCTTATCTTTTGAATTTTTTCAATTTTCAAAATTTCTTCAACCAAATTCATAATTCGTCCGTAAATATACTGCAAAAGATGTCAAGTATAGCCAAAACATGCCAAAAATTTATAAATTTGACATGATATAATGTTTGCATGACAATTTTTCTTTTATTCATTTTATTTTTCAATTCAACAAGCGTAGCCTACGCCAGCGAAAAAGAGCCTGTTTTTGCTCGTGTTATGTATGATGATGTTTATCTTTACAATCAGCCAAGTTCAGATAATGACGACATATTTTTTTGTTTACCAAAAACATATTTTGTAAAATTAATAGATAGTTATGATTCTACTTTCTATCTTGCTGAATATAAAGAATTCACCGGTTTTGTCAAAAAGTCTGAAGTAAAGGCAGTTAAAGAGATTCCTGCAAAACCATATCTTGATGATATGAATTTCAGAGTTTATGCAGAACTTAGCCAAGATTTAAGGACCGAACCAACCAGCATTTCTGGGTCTTCGTTGGTTATCGCCAATGTTCCACTATTGAGCGAAAATCTGATCTATTATGGCTACACAAAAGGAGAAAGCAAAATTTCCGGCAGAACTGACGTATGGTATTACTGCAAATATCAAGGCAATCAAGATTATTATGGATATGTTTACAGCGATTTTTGTGACAAATTTTCTGTTAACAATATTCCACTCAACACTGAAAATTTGACATATATTGATAATCCAACATTTGAAAAACTGGAAAAGGTATATTCAACCCTTCCCAGCAAAAATAATAACTTGGCAATAATTGTATTGATATTGTCTTTCCCCGCTATAATTTTCCTATATATGATACTCAAAAATTCAAAGATTTTCTCACAAAATGAAAAACAAGGTGAAGTTCAAGACTATTAGATCGAATTTGCTACTTGATGATACGCCAATCTTCTATCACGAACATCTTCTCTGATTGCGCATATCCAATCTTCATTGTTTATGATACGCTCGAGTCTATCCGCATATTTTGATCTATTTAAAGCATGTGCAAGATTGTCAAAAGCTTGTTCAATACGTCTAAATGCGGTTCTCTCTTTCATATTCAAAATTCCGCAAATCTCATTCATTGAAATTGAGTAGTGCATTTTAATCATCAAAACCTTTTTGTCTTTTGGCGACAATTTTTCGATTGCATTGTCCACAATAATCTTCAAATTGATCAGTTGATTTTTTCTCGTTATTAGGTCAATTATATTATTGCAAACATCGCTGGCGCCAAATTCTTCTGTGCAAGGACCAAAATAATAAGCATGATTTTTGATAAATCTATCAATTACATCACATTTTTTGGAAAGCATTCTGTAAATTTTTATTATTGCTTCACTGTCATAATTTGTTATCATATTCACCCCTGAAAATTTGAAAAAAGTATATTATATATAAATAACAAAAGTCAAGCAGATATGTCATTTTTTTACAAAATTCGACAAAAATTATTGATATGTTCGATAAATGTCGCAATTTTTATCGAACATATC
>JAZRUL010000014.1:0-1997 GCA_045652505.1 Candidatus Onthoplasma sp.
TGAAACAGAATCATGGAAATGTTATAATATAAACTCATATTTGAATTATGCATATTGTTTTAAAATGCTAGGTGTTTCAGATAAAAATTATTTAGATTTGAAAATCAAAAGAGGCGATAAAACCATCAATTATAAGCTTGAAGAAAAGACTGCAGAAGTCACAAAAAACAAAAAATATTATTCTTTTGATATATTAGATGACAAAACAATTCATATAAAATATTCTGAATGTATTGAGATGAAAGATTATCCTTTCGCTGACTTTGTGAAAGATATCAAGAAAGCTTGCAAAGACAATAAAGTTGTAAATTATATAATGGATTTGAGAGGAAATAAAGGTGGAGATTCTAGCTTAATAAAACCTCTTGAAGATTTGATTGAAAAATTAAACCTCAATGGTGTTGTGTTAATAGATAATGGAGTTATGTCATCTGGAAGAATTGCAGTTGTGGACTTCAAGAAAAGATTCAATTCAAGATTAATTGGTCAAATGACCGGTGGTGCAGTCGTTTCGTATGGCTATAATAAGAATTTGAAAGTAGCCGACAAAGGATTTTCATGTTCAACAAGATTCTGGGATTTTAGTGATGTGTTTGGCTATACGGGAGCAATCAAACCAGATGTTATTGTTGTAAATGGTGTTAAAGAGAAAGAAAAAGGCGTAGACAAACAACTTGAATTTGCCAAATCAACCTTTTCGAAAGAAAAATATATAAATCTTGATGCAATAAAAGGTGATTTTTCAATAAAATTATAATAACAAAAGAGATGCATTGCATCTCTTTTTAATTGACAAAATCGGAATTTAATGTTAAATTATAGCATAAGGAAAATTTTGATTTATGGCAGAAAACTTTAGTTTTGAAACATTACATATCGACAAAAATAGTGGAACACGCACTGGTGTTTTTCACACTCCACATGGAGATATTTACACTCCAATTTTTATGCCGGTTGGAACTCTTGCAACCGTGAAATCTTTGACAAGTGATGATCTATATGATTTGGGGGCTCAAATCATTCTTGCCAATACGTATCATCTTCATATTCGTCCTGGTGATGAGTTGATCAAGCGCGCTGGCGGAGTGCACAAATTCATGAACTTCAATCGTCCAATGCTTACAGATAGTGGTGGTTTTCAAGTTTTCTCGCTTTCAAAACTCAACAAAATCACTGATGAAGGAGTGGAATTTAGAAACCACCTAAGCGGAGCCAAAATGTTCTTCACACCAGAGAAAGTGATGGAAATAGAGAACAATATTGGGGCAGATATAATCATGGCATTTGATGTGTGTTCTGCGCCAGAAATCAGTCACAAAGAGGCAAAACTTGCTATGGAACGCACTCATGATTGGCTTATTAGATGCTATGATTCTCACAAAAATCCAAATCAAATGTTGTTCCCAATTGCGCAAGGTAATTTCTATGAAGATTTGAGACTTGAAAGTATTAAGTTTGTCAAAAAATATGCCAAATGTGGTCTTGCAATTGGTGGTTTGAGTGTCGGAGAGACGAAAGAGACTATGAAAAAGATGCTCGATGTTATCAAACCAGAATTGCCTGAAGATATGCCAAGATATCTCATGGGTGTTGGTACTCCAGACTATATATTTGAAAGTGTTGAGCGCGGAATTGATATGTTTGACTGCGTGCTTCAGACACGTGTCGCAAGGAACGGTCTTGCAATGACAAGTCATGGCAAAGTTGTCTTGAAAAATGCAAAATATAAAGAAGATTTCAATCCTCTTGATCCAGAATGTGATTGCTATTGTTGTAAGAATCATACCAAAGCATATCTTCATCATCTGGTTATGTGCAATGAGATTTTGGCGGCGAGATTACTCAGCCTTCACAATATTCGTTTCACACTCAAAATGATGGAAAATATTCGCGATGCTATCAATAACGACAGATTCTTGGAATACAAAAAAGAATTTTATAAAAAATATGGAATCGATGATTAGACAATATTAAGTCGGAGGCCAAGCGGTCTTAGG
>JAZRUL010000015.1:0-2597 GCA_045652505.1 Candidatus Onthoplasma sp.
TCTTCTTTTGTCTCTTCTATATCAATATCAACTTTGATATTTAAAATTTTTGCATATCCGATATATTCTTTTTCCGAAAGATATTTGAATAAATTTGTATAATGATAGCCCGATAAAATCTGTTGTTTTTCTTTATTTAATCTTGCAACACTTCTTGTCCAAAAGCCAAGACACACAAAATATATTATAAGCCCAATTCCAAGCATTATAAAAAAGAATATATGACTATCAAAAAACAATCTATTTAAATAATCAATCAAGAACATGAAACCAAAATACACAATAGGAAACAAAAACAATGTTCCAAGCAATATTTTGTTATTTTTTCTTATTTTTTTCAAATTTTGGAATCTTTCTAAACTATCTTTGTTTGTTATTTTTATCTCTTCTTCTTTCATATTTTATTTTTTCAATAAGTCTGGGCGATTTTTCTTGGTTATTTCTATTGATTGCTCGTGTTGAAAGTCTTTGATTTTCTTGTGATGACCATTGAGCAATACTTCTGGCACAGCCATATCTCGATAGACTGCTGGACGAGTGTATTGATTGTATTCAAGGAGATTGTCACTGAAACTTTCTTCTTGCGTGCTTTCTGCCCTGATAACTCCTGGAAGCAAGCGAATCACACTGTCAGCAACCACCATTGCTGGAAGTTCGCCACCTGTGAGTACATAATCGCCTATTGAGAGTTCTTCAATATTGAAATAATCAATAACACGTTGATCAATACCCTCATAATGACCGCAAAGCAAAATCAAATGCTCATAAGTCGACAATTCTCTCGCTAACCCTTGAGAGAAAGTCTTGCCTCTTGGCGACATATAAAATATCTTTGATTTATCAGTCAAAACACTTTCGATACACTTGAAAAGTGGATCACACATCATCACCATACCTGCTCCGCCACCGAATGGCTCATCGTCACATTTATAGTGTGGTGGAAGTGCGAAATCACGAATATTGATCACATTGATTTCGATCTTTCCGCTCTCAACTGCACGTTTGATGATGCTCTCTTTGAGTGGAGCGAACATCTCTGGAAACAAAGTCAATATATCTATTCTCATACGCACATATCCTCAAAAATTTGCTTGGTTGTGACCATTGCATTTTTTTCTTCATCATATTTTATATATTCGTCAACATAAGGAAGCGAATAAGTTACAGCACCTGCTCGGATTGACAAGATTACGCTTGCGCCATATTCATCAAAATCAACCAGTTCTCCCAATTTCTCATTATTCTCATCAACAACCGCTATTCCGATCAAATCTGATAAATATACACTATCTTCAAAATACTCGTATTCGTTGCGGTCAATGTAGATTGATTGATTTTTGAACTTCTCCGCATCATCAATTGTTGGAATTGAGTCGATTTGAATTGAATATGCGTCATTGTTGAGATTCAAGACCTTTGTGAAGTTTCCTTCAAACAATTTTTCGCCAATGTAGACATGCTTGAACTGCTTCAAGTCATCGTCAAGATATGAAACAACCTTCACGGCTCCCTTTATGCCGTGAGTACGAACTATTTTGCCTATTTCTAATAAATTCTTCTCCATAAAATCCTCAATAAAAATATTATACAATATTTTTTTCACATTGTCTCGTGTTTTTAATAAAATTTTCAAAAATAAAAATGCGGGAACAAACCCGCACTTCAATAGCCCAAAGTATAAACACAGGACTATTATTTCTCATTAAACTTGATAACAACACGTTCTTTGTTTTCGCTTGTTGAACGAACAACTGTTCTTATCGCATCAGCGATTGCACCGCCACGACCGATTACAGCTCCGATATCCTTCTTCTCAACAAAAACTTTGAACACTTTTGTCTTACCTTGATTCTCAAGAGCAATCTCAACAGCATCAGGATTGGAAACTAAACTCTTGATAATGTATTCTAACATTTCTTGCATAGTCTACTCCTTATGCTTTTTTATTTTTTTTGTTGTTTGTTTTTGGTGCTGCGTTGCCTTTCACTTCCAAAACACCAGCGCGTTGAAGCAATGATTTTGCTGTCTCAGTTGGTTGAGCACCATTTTTGAGCCATTTGTTAGCCAATTCTGCGTTGATTTTGATATCAGCTGGGTTTGTGAGCGGATTGTAAGTACCGATTTGTTCGATATACTTTCCATCACGAGCCACTCTTGAATCAGCAACAACCACACGATAGAATGGTGATTTCTTGTCTCCAAGACGAGTCAATCTGATTTTAACTGCCATATACAAATTCCTCCTGTAAAGTAATTTCGCTTTACATTATAGCACAGACTTTTTTGTTTGTAAAGTGTTTTTGAAAAAATTTTTAAATAATATAAATATCTATTGGTTTATTTGTTAAGCATTAAACAATATTTTTATAAATTCGCTCTACTATATTGATAAATATTGACAAATTTCAATATTTTCTGTTATAATATGGCAATTGGAGGAACTATGGACGAAATTCAAATTGCCAAGCCAGAATTTCACACTCTGACAGAAAAGCAAAATATGATCACAAAAGTTATAGCAAAATTACACAATAAAGTAAATATAACAAGCGATGATAAAAAAAGATACGATTTGATAAATCAAATTACTAAATATA
>JAZRUL010000016.1:0-6940 GCA_045652505.1 Candidatus Onthoplasma sp.
CGAAAAACGATAGCCAAATATGACTATCGTAAAATTTAGTTATCAATCATCCAATCGATATATACGCCATAACCGCGTGTTGGATCGCTGGTGAGAACGTGAGTGACTGCGCCAACGATTTTTCCGTTTTGAACGATTGGACTTCCGCTCATGCCTTGAATTATTCCGCCGGTTTTTGCCAATAGTTCTTTGTCGGTGATGCGGATTGTCATACTCTTGTCGTTTGCTTTGGATTGCTTGTTGGCTTTGATGATTTTGATATCATACGCTTTGACGACTCCGTCAACAGAGCAATATATCTGTGCATCGCCAAGTTTGACTGACAATCTGCCACCAAGACTTGAAGTGCGGTCGGCATCAATCAAATTTTTGCTCAAAATATTTCCATACACTCCGTATTTGCAATTTGTGTCAGTGACACCGATTGCGTTTTCGCCAAGGTTTATGGTCGAGCGTATTTCGCCGGGATTGTTTTTCTCGCCCTTTTTTATTCCAAGGAGTTTGCATTTATAAATTTTGCCATTGTTTACTTCAAAATTTTCTCCAAGACTAGCATCAATGATAGGGTGACCAACAGCACCGAAACGGAAATCTGATTGTTTGATATATGTGAGAGTGCCAACACCGCTGGCGTTATTTCTAACCCATAGACCGAGTTTGTATCTTTGACTGAGTAAGTCATAGACAGGGGTGGCGGTTGTGGTGATCTCTTGATGGTTTCGTTTCAAAGTCAACTTCAATTCTTTGCCGGCATAGATTGGAAGATTGATGATTCTATCAATGTCTTGAATTTCGTCAATCTCGGCATCTTCGATTTTGATCAAGGCATCTCCGTCTTGAATTTCTGTGTTCACGATAGGCTCAACAAGTCCGTCCTTTGTGACGACAGAATTGCTACCTACACAAATGACCCCATCACTGAAAAGATTGAAACCAACCGTTTCTCCGCCGATATATACATCGGTGTTGTTCAAAAGTTTGACACTCATTTTCTTGATTGGAATTATTCCAAAGAGTTTCACGGTCATCTTGGTAGTTGTGATATCTTCGCCACTTGCAACATCAAGGTTCTTTGGCAAAGAGAAGGTGAAGGCGGAAGAATACTCATCGCTTTCATTTAGATTTTTTATTTCATCATAAGTGATAATCATATCATTTGGAAGATTGTTGATTTCTTTCACTTTTGGCAAAATCAAACACAAACAAAACAAACTAAAACAAGTGAATATTGAAACAAAAATCAGTTTTTTCATAATTTCCTCTTGTGTATTTTGTGTGTAAATCCAATTTTTATGTGGAAATCTATTGACAAATTATATTAAGGTAAGTATAATATCTGCGTACCTTGGCAATAGCTAATCGAAACTCCAACGATAGCATTGTCACAGGCGAATATGATAAAAGGAGAAATGGTATGATTAACAAAGCTGAAATCGTAAAAGAATTCGGTAAAGATGAAAAAGATACAGGCTCAGTTGAAGTGCAAATCGCATTGCTCACTGCAAGAATCAAAAATCTTACTGAACACTTGAAGGCAAATAAGCAAGACAAACACTCAACTCGTGGTCTTAACAAATTGGTTTCTACAAGAAAGAAATTGATGGACTATTTGTCAGCAAACGATATCGAAAAAGCTCGTGCATTGAAAGCAAAGCTTGGTATCCGTGGATAATTGAAACAAAAAGACTCGTTCAACGAGTCTTTTTTCATATTTATTCAACAATTACTTTTCCGTCAAGATTGCATATGTAGCAATCTGGGAGTTTTTCTTTTATGTGTCTTAAAATATTTTTGTTTTTCTCAAATTTTCTACCTACTAGCACTCCTTCGAACAAAGATTTTGGTATTCCAAAGAGAAGATAGGCAATTCTTTGTATGCCGGGAGCATTTCTCAATTCTTCAGGCGTGCGAGATTGTTGTTTTTCGTTTAAGAAGTTTTTTGCGATTTCAAAATCAAAGTCTTTGTTGATCAAATCCTTTGCAAAATAATCTTTGAGACTTTTGTCTCTGCCATTTATGATTAGGGCAAGTTGATTTTTGTCTTTCGCTAGGCTTGGCATGAAGCGGATTTCCATAGAACTTTCTGCTCGCCAAGACCAATGCGGGATCTTCTTCATTTTTTCAACAAAATTGTCAAGTTCGCCATAAGGGATCATCTCGAATTTGCTGTTATATTCAACGCTCATTCCACTATATTTGACGATATAATTTGCAAGAGAGATCTTTTTTCTTATATGCCAAAGAGAAACAGTGTGATGAGTGAAATGATTTGTTTTGCCAAATTCGTAATCTTTATTTATCAGTCCATTTTCTGCAATAATATCAAAAACTTCAAGACTATCGCCAAATCCATGAAGATAAGTGTTGGCAGGTAATGAAACATTGTCGCCAACTTTATATTTAGTTCTTTTCAAAGATTTTTCGCTCAAACGATAAAAGTCGTCAATTTGTTTTAATAGACAATTCTTGGTTTTGCCTTTGAATTCATTTTTTGCAACTAAAATATAATCTTTCTTTTGCATATATCCACCTTTTATAAAAGTGTAGCACAAAAAATATAAAATTGTATCAAAAATTTTGATGAAATAATTTTCTTTTATTATTATTTTTGTTATAATAACGCCGAATAGGAGAAATTTATGGATTACAACAAAATAGTAAAATATGTTTACGAAGCAAGAGAAATAATTTTTTCAAAAAACTTGAATATACAAATCAAAAATGATAATCCAAATGATTTTGTGACAAATGTGGATATTGGGATCAGTAATTTTTTGAAAGAAAAACTACACAAAGAGTTTCCAATGGTTGGTTTTGTGACAGAGGAAGAAAGTTCTCATACTTTCTTGAACAGATCTTTCATTTTGGATCCTATAGATGGGACGACAAATTTAATTTCTGGCTATCATATGTGTTCAATATCTTTGGCATACCAAGAAGACAACGATGTTAAATTTGGTGTAGTTTTTAATCCTTTTACGAACGAAATGTTCTTTTCAATAAAAGGTCTCGGAGCTTATTTGTACAATACAGACAAAGGCATAGATGCTTTATTGAAAAAAGGTGTTGAAAACTATAATAAAAACAAACTAAAAGTAAGTGATAGAGATTTCAGCAAGTCAATAATAGAATTTGGAACAAATGTTGCGAATAAAAAGTCAGCAAAACAAACTTTCAATTGTGCTCGTAGAATTTTTGAACATTGTCTAGATTTGAGACGTATATGTTCAACTGCTATTGCCATATGCTATATTGCTGCGGGCAGAATAGATGGTTATTTTGAAAAAGTTATCAAACCATGGGATTTTGCAGCAGGAATGTTGATTTTGACTGAGGCTGGCGGAAAATCTTCAACTTGGGAAGGGAAAAATTTGCCATTAGATAAGCCTTGTTCAATCATAAGTTCGAACACAAAAAATTATGATTCATTGAAAAAATATGTTTCGAAATAAAAAGTCTTAGAAAGATGGTAATGCTAATGAAGCAGTTTTTATGAAAACTTATTATACAATCATAGATAACCAATAGGTTATCTTTTTTTTCGCTTGTTAATTCACTTGATTTAAAAATAATTTATATTTTTTCATGTTTTTTATTTCCTTTTTTTATTATTTGTGTTATAATATATTTTGTTTAATAGGAGAAAATTTATTGTTGTGGTCGGCACAACAAAAGTCTATCTAATATGTCGGAAGATAGGAACTCCTAAAAAAGAAAAGGAGAATTATGAAAGAAACTAATTACAAAACCGAAATCGGTGGAAGAAAAGTTGAAATCACTCTTGGTAAGTATTGTGGACAAGCCAATGGACACTGTATCGTCACTTGTGGCGAAACCGTGATCATGGTCAATGCAACAATGTCAAAGGCTCCAAGACCTGGTATGGACTTTTTCCCACTCAGTATTGACTACGAAGAAAAAATGTACAGCGTAGGCAGAATTCCAGGTGGCTGGAAGAGACGTGAAGGCAGAGCAGGAGATTCTGCAATTTTGAGAAGTCGTTTGATCGACAGACCACTTCGTCCATTGTTCCCTAAGGGATTCTATAACGATGTGACAATCATCGCAACTCCACTCAGCGTGGATCCAGAAGTTATGCCAGAGCCACTTGCAATGCTCGGAAGCTCGATCGCACTTTCAGTGAGCGATATTCCATTTGAAGGACCTACAGGTGCTGTCAAAGTGACTTGCATTGATGGCAAGTTTATTGCCAACCCAACTCCAGCCCAGATCGAAGCTGGTTTGATCGACCTCACTGTCAGTGGAACAAAAGAAGCTGTATTGATGGTTGAAGCTGGTGCAAAAGAAGTAAGCGAAGAACTTATGCTTGACGCAATCATGTTCGCTCATGAAGAAATCAAGAAACAAGTTGCTTTCCAAGAAAAGATTGTGAAAGATCTCAAAGTCGTGAAGACTGACAAAATCGCTTTTGATTCAATCCCTGAAGAAATCGACAAAGCAGTTAGAGAATATGCTGACAAGGGTATGGACAAAGTGCTTGAACATTTCGATAGATACGAAAGAGATGATGCTGAAGACGAATTGACAAGCGACGTGCTCACTCATTTTGCAGAAGTGTTCCCTGATCAACAAAAAGCAATTGGACAAGTTCTCTACAATATGAAGAAAGAGAAACTTCGTCACAAAGTTTTATACAAAGGTATCCGTCCAGATGGAAGAAAGACTCACGAAATTCGTCCAATCTGGTGTGAAGCAGGCATTCTTCCAAGAGTTCATGGTTCAGGCGTGTTCACTCGTGGCGAAACTCAAGTTTTGTCAACTTGTACATTGGGCATGCTTTCTGAAGCGCAAGAACTTGAAGGAATTGATGCAGAGACAGAGAAGAGATATATGCATCAATACAATATGCCAGGATACACTACAGGCGAAGCAAAACCACTTAAGAGTCCAGGCAGACGTGAAATCGGTCACGGCGCACTTGCAGAACGTGCATTGATCCCTGTTCTTCCAAGCGAAGACGAATTCCCATACGCAATCCGTGTGGTGAGTGATGTGTTGAGTTCAAATGGTTCAACATCAATGGCTTCAACTTGTGGTAGCACACTCGCTCTTATGGATGCTGGTGTTCCTATCAAAGCCCCTGTTGCAGGTGTTGCAATGGGTCTTATGAAAGACAAAGATAGCGACAAAGTGGCAGTCCTCACTGATATCCAAGGTCTTGAAGATTTCTTGGGAGACATGGACTTCAAAGTGACTGGTACAGAAAAAGGTATCACAGCAATTCAAATGGATATCAAGATCCACGGAATTGACAGAAAGATCTTGACTACTGCTCTTGAACAAGCAAGACAAGGTCGTCTTGAAATCTTGAAATCTATGCTCAAGACAATCAAAGCTCCAAGAAAACAACTCAGCAAATATGCTCCAAAGATTGTTTCATTCAATATCGATCCAGAGAAGATCCGTGACGTTATCGGCACAGGTGGCAAGGTTATCAATGAAATTATCGCTCAAACAGGCGTAAAGATTGATATCGATGATGACGGAAAGGTTGCAATCGCTTCAAGTGATGCAGAAATGATTGAAAAGGCAAAGAAAATTATCCTTACAATCGTCACTGATCTTGAACTCAACTGCGAATATGAAGGAACTGTCACTCGTATCATGCAATTTGGTGCGTTTGTAGAAGTTGCTCCAGGAAAAGAAGGAATGGTTCATATATCTAAACTCAGCAAAGAACACGTTGAAAAAGTTGAAGACGTTGTGAAAATCGGCGACAAAGTTTTGGTAAAAACTATCAAGATAGACGAACGTGGCAGAGTTGATATGAAACTCATCAAAAAATTATAAGAAAAACAAAAAACACTTACAAAATATGTAGGTGTTTTTTTTGTTTGAATTGTTAAGTTATTTTTTTATAAATTCTATAATATTTTTCTTTTTATCTAACGGCAATGATTCGATTAAAGATTTTAATTCGTTGTCTACATTATAATCTGCAATGTTATTACTAAAAAATCTTTCAATAGGAAAATCGCAAATTTCTAAAATTTGTAATAACTTTGCAATAGTTAAAACAATTCTTCCACTTTCAAGTTGTGCAACATATTGTGGGCTCATTCCCATTCTCAAACTGACTTCTCTTGCAGATAAATTTGCTTTATTTCTTACATAACCTATTCTTGATAAAATCTCTTTAATTTCCATAAATACTCCCAAATCAATCTTGATACAACAATTATAAATTAAGATTAGCAACGCGTAGGGAAGCCACACATATAAATTTTTCTCAAAATTTTCATTTTGAATACTCACAAACATAAAAATATTCTATAATGAATAGTGTGAGTATTCAACATGAACACTTTAGGAGATTTTTATTATGGAAAAACATAAAGCATGTTCGTTTTTTGGTCATAGAAAAATTGATATTACTGAAAATCTTAAAATAAGATTGAGAGAAACTATTGAAGATTTGATTATTAACTATAAAGTACAAACATTTTTGTTTGGTAGTCGTAGTGATTTCAATTCTCTTTGTCATCAAGTTGTCACTGAATTGAAAGAGAGATATCCTTTCCTTAAACGAATCGCATACACTTGCAAAAGTGAATCTTGTACATTGGAAAGTGAAAGAAAAAAATGGGAAGAAATATTTTCTCGTTTTAAAAAGCAAGAAGTCCACCTTCTTGGAGTTGAAGAAGAATTCGAACATAAAACAAAATATGTTTCTGGTAGAGCAAGTTATGTTGAAAGAAATCAAGCAATGATCGATGATAGTGATTATTGCATATTTTATTATGATAAAAATTATTCTCCCGAAAAGAGAAAATACTCCAAAAGAGATTTCTGCTATTATCAGCCAAAAAGCGGAACAGCACTCGCATATACTTACGCAAAACAAAAGAAAAAAATTTTAATAAATCTTTTGGATATAAACAAATAAAGCAATATCTTTCCTAGTAGGTTTAAGTTGGCT
>JAZRUL010000017.1:0-8795 GCA_045652505.1 Candidatus Onthoplasma sp.
TATATCCTCTCAGGCGGAATCAAGAATATGATAGAAGCATCGCTTGGAGCACTAAAAGAATATATCGATGATATTCAGGCGGATAAATTTGAATTTGACGAAAATGGAAATATGACAAAATTGGTTCTAACTGATGGACATGATGTATCCAGAAAAGACCAATTTGTTAATATTTTATTGAAAAAGTATAAAATTGCTCCAGAAGAATTGTTGTTTGTTGGAAATGGTGCAAACGATGAAGATGTCTACAAAGCTGGAGTCAGAACTTTGTGTTTCAATCCAGATGGGGCGAATTACGAGAACAAAGAGATTTGGCACGACACAATTTTTGGCGATTCACTTAAAGATGTTTTACCATATATAATATAGATTTAGAATAAGATTTGAAATTAGATTAAGATTTAGGAGATTTGATGAAGTTAGTATTTATAGAAGGACCAGGTAAGAAAGAAACGATCGAAAAATATCTAGGAAGCGAATATAAAGTTTTCCCAACAAAAGGACATGTAAGAGATTTGCCTGCCAAGAGTTTTGCGATTAATATCAATAATAATTATGAACCTACATATGAGATTATTCCAGAGAAGAAAGCAATTGTTGAGAGTATGAAAAAAATGGTCAAAAATGCTGACGCAATCTATCTCGCAACCGACCCGGATAGAGAAGGCGAGGCAATCGCTTGGCACTTGGCAACAATCTTGGGACTTGACAAGAATGCTCCTGTGAGAACTGCTTTCAATGAAATCAGCAAAAAGGCAATTCTTGAAAGTATTTCAAATCCTCAAGCACTCAATCTTGATTTGGTCAATGCGCAACAAGGTAGACGTATTTTGGATAGAATTATGGGCTATAAACTTAGTCCACTTCTTTCAAAGAAAATAAGAAGCAAACTTAGTGCCGGCCGTGTTCAATCTGTCACACTCAAATTGGTTGTAGATAGAGAAAAAGAAATCCAAGGATTTGTACCAAAAGAATATTGGGACGTGACTGCACAATTGAACAAAGATGGAGAGATATTCAAAGCTGATCTTGTCCAATTCAACGACAAGAAAATCGAACTCAATTCAAAAGAAATGGTTGATGGAGTTCTTAGTGAAATAGTAGATGCAGAATATAAGGTAAGTAATGTAAAACGTCAAGTGGCTTTGTCAAAAGCACCAGCTCCATATATCACAAGTTCTCTACAACAAGACGCGGTTAGCAAACTCAAAATGTCACTCAGTCAATACACAAAATGTGCTCAATCTTTATATGAAGGTGTCATGATCGCGGGAGAAGGAAAGACAGCACTTGTCACATATATTCGTACAGACTCGACCCGTGTAAGTCAAGATGCACAAATCATGGCAAAGGAATATATTGTGAATAATTTTGGAGAGAAATATGCTCCAAAAACATTCAACAACCACTCAAGCAAAGCCGGAGCACAAGATGCGCACGAAGCGATCAGACCAATCAATCTCAAATACACTCCAGAATATTTGTCTGGCAAGATTGATGACCAATATTTGCGTCTATATACTTTGGTGTTCAAACGCTTCTTGGCGAGCCAAATGTCAAATGCAGAATATGACAGTTTGACGGTTGATATTGTAGCCAATGGTTATAAATTCCGCTCGAGCGGTAAAGCGTTGATTTTTGACGGATACACAAAGATGTACAAGGTCAACGATGATGATAAAAATAAAATTAATATTCCATCATTAAATACAGGTGAGATTGTTAAAAAAGATTCAATCAATACAGAACAAAAGTTCACAAAACCACCTGTAAGATTTACTGAAGCAAGTTTGATCAAAGAAATGGAAGTTCAAGGTATCGGCAGACCAGCAACATACGCTGCAACTGTTATGACATTGTTCAATCGTGAATATGTTGTGACAGAGAAGAAAAACATTCTTCCTACCGAATTGGGAATCAAAGTGACAGAATATTTGGAAGAATATTTCCCTGATGAGATGAATATCAAATTCACAGCCGAAATGGAAAAGAAACTCGACGATGTTGAAGAAGGCAAACATTTATGGCAAGAACTTGTTGATGAATTTTATCAAGGTTTCAACACTCGTCTTGAATATGCTAGCAAGCAAATGGGTGTGAGTATGCCAAAAGCTCCAGCAGAACAAACTGATATTAAATGCGAAAAATGTGGTTCGATCATGCTTATTCGTGAAGGAAAATTTGGAAAGTTCTTGGCTTGTTCAAATTTCCCACAATGTAAAAATACAAAAAATATTGTTAGCAAAGAAGGTCAGATAACCGAAACAGGTATTTGTCCACAATGTGGCAAATCAGTTTCAGCAAAGCACAGCAAGAAAGGAAAACTTTTCTTCGGTTGTGACAATTATCCAGAGTGTGATTATATCTCATGGGATTTGCCGATTGAAGAAAAATGCCCGCAATGTGGCAAAAATTTGTTCAAGAAATTTTCAGCAAACAACAAGCAAACCATTTTATGTAATAACAAAGGATGTTCTTATGTCAAAGAAGATTAACATAATTGGTGGCGGACTTGCTGGAAGCGAAGCGGCTTTATATCTATCAAAACGCGGATATAAAGTCGATCTTTTTGATATCAAAGGCGAGAAGATGACACCGGCTCATCATTCAACCGATTATGCCGAGATAGTTTGTAGCAATTCACTCAAGAGTGAAGACATTACAACTGCAAGCGGAGTGCTCAAAAAGGAATTATTGGCACTTGACAGCACACTTCTCAAAGTGGCTTATGATTGCAGAGTTCCTGCTGGACATGCCTTGGCTATTGATAGAGAAAAGTTCTCTTCAAAAATAACAGAAATGTTAAAAAATAACGAAAATATTACTTTACACACAGAAGATGTCGATTATTTTGACACCGAAGCTATAACGATTTTAGCAACAGGTCCGTTGACAACCGAAAACATGTGCAACGCACTCATTGAGAAGATAGGAAGTGATTTCTTGTATTTCTATGATGCAGCAGCACCGATTTTGAGTGCTGATAGTATTGATTACGACAAAGCTTTCTTTGCCACTCGCTACGACAAAGGTGATGCGGACTATCTCAATTGTGCGATGGACAAAAATGAGTATCTTGCGTTTTACAACGAACTTATCAATGCAAAGACAGCCGAATTGCACGAATTTGAGAAGAAAAATATATTTGAAAGCTGTATGCCGATCGAAATTATGGCAAAACGTGGCACGGATTCAATCAGATTTGGCCCATTAAAACCGGTTGGAATCAAAAATCCTCACAAAATGGACAAACCTTATGCTGTTGTTCAGTTGCGAAAAGAAAATAATTCTGCTACAATGTATAATATGGTTGGATTTCAGACCAATCTTACATTTCCGGAACAAAAGAGAGTTTTTCGTATGATTCCAGGGCTTGAGAATGCAGAATTTTTGCGCTACGGTGTTATGCATACAAACAATTTTGTCAATTTCCCGAAATGTCTCGACGTGTATTCAAGGCTAAAAGTTGACAATAATATATTTATTGCAGGGCAACTCAGCGGAGTTGAAGGATATGTTGAGAGTATTGCAAGTGGATTATATTGTGCGATAAATGTCGTCAATTTGCTTGAAGATAAACCTTTGGTTTCATTTTCAGCGGATACAATCGTCGGAGCACTTTACAATTACTTGACAAATGCAGACGAAAGGCATTTTCAGCCAATAAATGCTAATTTCGGAATACTCAATACTATCGATGAGCGAGACAAGAAAAAAAGAAACGAAATGTATTATTATAGATCCATAAAAGAAATCGAACAATATATTAACAAGGAGTAAATATGGAACAATTCAGAGGAACAACTATCGTTGCGGTGAAAAAAGATGGAAAAACAGTGATTGCTGGTGACGGACAAGTGACAATGGGACAATCAGTGATACTCAAAGGCACTGCACACAAGGTTAGAAGATTATATGACAACAAAGTTGTTGTTGGTTTTGCAGGTGGAACGGCAGATGCTTTTGCTATGTGCGAAGAGTTTGAAAAGATGCTCAACAAATATAGTGGAAGTCTCATGCGTAGTTCAGTAGAATACGCAAAGAGTATTCGAAATGGCGTCAAATCTAATACAGAAGCGCTTATGATCGTGGCAGACAAGGAAAATTTGTTTATATTAACAAGCATGGGCGACGTTATTGAGCCAGACGATGGCGTTTGTGCTATTGGTAGTGGTGGGAATTATGCCTTGTCAGCAGCCAAAGCACTCATTAGAAACACTGACTTGTCAGCAAAAGATATTGTGATTAAGGCAATGGAGATAGCATCAGATATTTGTGTGTTCACAAACAGCAATTTTGTAATTGAGGAGGTGTAATATGATGACATGTAAAGAAATTGTATCAAATCTTGACAATTACATTATTGGTCAGTCAAAAGCAAAAAGAGCAGTTGCAATTGCTCTTAGAAATAGATATAGAAGAAGCCAACTTCCGAAAGAAATCAGCGATGAAATAACTCCAAAGAATATTATTTTGAAAGGACCAACAGGTGTTGGTAAGACCGAGATTGCTCGTAGACTTGCAAAACTTGTCAATGCTCCATTCGTGAAAGTTGAGGCAACAAAATATACAGAAGTAGGTTATGTTGGTCGTGACGTAGAAAGTATGGTAAGAGATCTTGTTGAAGCATCTATCCGCATTGTGAGAAAAGAATTCAACGACAAAATCTCTGCCAAGGCAAAACTTGTTGTAGACAAGAAAATAACAGACATTTTGTATCCACTCAAGAAGGCGAACAAACCAGAAGATATGGATACTGAAGTATTTAGAAACAAATTTTATGAAGAATATAACGCAGGTCTATATGACAATGATCCGATCGATGTTGAAGTCAAGGAACAACCAAAGCAAATCAACATTATGGAAGGAATTGGCGCAGAGATCAATATTGGTCAATTAGTTGACGGAATGATGCGCACTCCAAGAAAACTCAAGAAAATGCCTGTAATTAGAGCAAGAGAAATGCTCATGAACGAAGAGTGTGACAAGATGATCGATCCAGAAACACTCAACAAGGAAGCAATCTATAGAGCAGAGCAAGAAGGTATCATCTTTATTGACGAAATTGACAAGATTGCAGCAAGCGCAAAGAAAAGCGGTGGCGGTCAAGACGTGTCTCGTGAAGGTGTGCAAAGAGATATTTTACCTATCGTTGAAGGAAGTGTTGTCAACACAAAATATGGTGTAATTCATACAGATTATATACTATTTATTGCTGCCGGTGCGTTCCATATATCAAGTGTAAGTGACTTGATTCCTGAATTGCAAGGACGTTTCCCAATTCAAGTTGAACTCAATAGTCTTACAAAAGACGATTTCAAGAAAATTCTCACAATTCCACAAAATGCAATCACGACTCAATATCAAGAACTTTTGAAAGTGGACAATATTGATCTTGAATTTACAGACGACGCTATTGATGCAATTGCTTCGCTCGCTGTGGCAGAAAACGAGACAAGTGAAAATATTGGTGCAAGAAGACTTCAAACAATTATGGAAACACTTCTAGAAGAAGTTTCTTTCAATGCAAGCAACAATAATCCTATGTTCAAATTTACTATAGACAAGGCGTTTGTTATGAATACAATGAAAGAGTTGATTCATACACACGATTTCAAGAAATATGTCTTATAATACCGAATTTTTATCTAGATACTTCGAAATGTTAGACACTGCAAGTCAAGAAAAAATACTAAATAGCAGTGTCTTGCTTTTTGGTGTCGGTGGAGTTGGAAGTGCGGTGGCAGAATTTTTGGTTCGCTCAGGTATTCATCACCTGACAATTGTTGATTTTGACAATATTGATATCACAAATATCAACCGACAACTCGTTGCAAATAGCGAAAACGTAGGCAGACTCAAAGTTGATGAAATGGCAGAAAAATTATTAAAAATCAATCCATCTCTTGAAATTGAAAAATATCCGATCAAATATAGTGCAGAAAACGAGAATGAAATTGATTTTACTACTTTTGATTGTATTATAGATTGCATAGACGATATAAAGGCAAAACAACTTATAATAAAGAAGGCAAAATCTGCAGACAAATATATCATATGTGCCATGGGTGCAGGTAATAGATATGCAGAAATTCCTCAATTTGAAATTTCAGATATCCACAAGACAAGTTATGACCCTTTGGCAAAAGTTATCAGAAAATTCTGTGTCAAGGAAGGTATAAAAAAACTCGAAGTTTGTTATACTAAGCAAAAAGCAATGAAATTTAATTGCAATTTTGTCGCAAGTGTGGTATACTATCCAATAAATATGGCGACAGTAATTTGCAGTAGAGTGATGAACAAAATAATTGAGGAGTAATTATGCGTGATATCAAAAGTGTTGAATTTGATGAACTTATAAATGCAGAAACTTTGTCTGTGGTTGATTTCTTTGGGACATGGTGCATGCCGTGCAAAAGAATCAGACCAATACTTGAAAAAGTTGATGAAAAACTGAAAGACATCAATTTTTACGGCGTGGATGTTGATGATTGTCACGACATTGCATCTCGTTATCGTGTTTTCAGTGTTCCGACCATTATGTGCTTTAGATCTGGAAATAAATTGGGCACACTTGTTGGACTCAATTCTTATGATGAAATAGTCAATTTTGTCAAGAAATGCGAAGAAATGCAAATCGATGATTAAAAGGCGAATTTATTCGTCTTTTTTTGTATATACAATTAAGCTCTTTCTTTGCGAAAATATGAAAAAGAATTATTAACGATTTTGTATAAATTAATTAACAAATTAAGTATTGACAAATTTTATCCAAAATGATAATATAAAAACGGAGAAAAGAAATGAATAATAGAATTTATTTAGACAATGCAGCAACAACTTCAATGAGTGCTGAAGTATTAAATGCTATGGTTTCTGTTTATAACAATACAAACGGAAATTCTTCATCAATTCATAGCCGTGGTAGAGAAGCATCAAGCCTTGTTGACAGCAGTAGAGATATTATCGCTGAATCAATGAATGCAAAATCAAACGAGATTTATTTCACTTCAAGTGGCAGTGAAGCAAACAGCTGGGCGATAATTGGTATCGCTCGTGCCAATAGATTGAAAGGAAATCATATCATTACAAGCAAAATTGAACACCCATCAGTGCTTGAAGCTTGCAAATATCTTGAGCAAGACGGCTTCAAAGTGACATATTTGGACGTAGACAAGAATGGGTTTATCCATTTTGACGAATATTTGAGAGCCTTAACAAACAATACAATATTGGTTTCAATCATGTCTGCCAACAACGAGATTGGAACGATTCAAAATATCAAAGCTATCTCTCACACAGCTCATGAAAAAGGTGCAATTTTCCACACAGATGCAGTTCAATTGTTTGGAAATATGAATATAGACGTTGTTGATCTCGGTATTGATGCAATGAGTATCTCGGCTCATAAGATCTATGGACCAAAAGGTATGGGTTGTTTGTATCTTTCAAATTCAGTGAAGATTGATCCAATAATCTTTGGCGGAAATCAAGAAAGAAGCAAACGTGGCGGTACAACAAACACTGCAGGTGTTGTCGGTATGGCAAAAGCGGTTGAGATTGCAATGCGTGATATGAGAAGCAACAACCACAAAGTTCGTGGCTTGGCTGATTATTTTGTAGCACAACTCACAACTGCCATCGACCACATAAATATTAATGCTAATATTCACCAAAAATTGCCACATATCATTTCGGTGTCTTTTGTTGGAATTGATGGCGAAAGTTTGATGACAAAACTTGATCTTGAAGGTATTGCTGTATCAACAGGTAGCGCTTGCTCAAGCAATAGTTTGTCGCTTTCTCATGTAATAAAAGCAATCGGTTTAAGCAATGAAGAAGCAAAGGGTACAATCAGATTTAGTTTAGGCAAAACCAATTCTTATGAAGAGATTGATCAAGCGATTGCAACAATCAAGAAATCTGTTGAAGAATTGCGTTCTTATTCCTCTATGTTTGGTGCGAAAACACGCAAAAGAAAGGGGGATAAATAATGTATAACAAGATTATTTTGAACAAGTTTATTGAACACAAGAATTCTGGTAGAATTTCAAAACCAGATGGTATTGCTGATATATACGATTCAGATGAAACATCTCACGTTGAGTTTTCGCTTAGGGTTGAAAATGATATTATCACCAATTGTCAATTCAGAGCCCAAGCAAATCCATACATAATCGCTGTATGTTCAACAATTTCTGATTTGGTGGCGGGAAGTGATATCAATTCTGTTGATATAACTCCTCAACAAGTCAAAGACGAATTGCAAGATGATTCAGACACTGATATCAATTTTTGTTTTGAATGTCTACGCCTTGCAATTGACGATTATTTTGAGTCGAACAACAAGGAAAAGAAAGCGCCGAAAATCAAAAAAGTGGAAGAAACTCAGCCTGAGCCAAAATTGCAAGATATCTTGAATCTCTTGAACACTCCTATTGAAGAAACTCAAGAGGAAGAAACAATTGGACAAGATGAAGTCAATGAAGCCGTTGAGGTGAAGGAACAAGTTATAGAGACAAAAGAAGAAATCAAACAAAATGATGTCTTGACCAATCTTGGTCTTGACGATGATGATTTTATCTTCGACGATGACGATATGCTGGACTTTGGTGTTGACTTTATGACATTAAAGAATAAAGATAAAAAATAAAAATCATTTTCCAAAATTTGCCAATAATTAATACAAAAATCTGACATATTTTGCTGATTTTTGCAGACAATATTCTTAACTACAAGGAGGATATTGTGAAAGAGTTATTGATTGGTATGGGGATTGGTTTTGTTGTTGGTGC
>JAZRUL010000018.1:0-7045 GCA_045652505.1 Candidatus Onthoplasma sp.
CTTTTGATGACACTTCTTCCACAAAATTGAAATAATTTTTGATATATTTATCTATTTCCTCTTTTGTATGATATATAAAGTCCCTTTTGTAAATTTGATTGTTAAATTCAGTGAATTCCTTGATCCCTTCTCCATGTCTGAAGACTAGCAACAAATATCCATTTTCATTCAACACTTCAGCCATATTCTTGAACGCTAGTTCTAATTGATCTTCCTGCAAATGCACTATTCCAGCAATACAAGTTATTCCATCAAATTTGCCCAAATCTGCATATGAAACCAGCATATTTTTTAGATAAAAATCTATATCCGGATTTTTCTCCTTTGCTATTTCCAGCGACTTTTCACTCAAATCTGCACCAACAACCTTTGCTCCAAGATTATTGAGTCTCATACTTTCATATCCAGCACCACAACATAGATCCAAAATTTGTGGTTCAACTTTATTAATATAGCTCAAAAATCTCTTGAGATATGGCAACAAAGCATCATTCGTATACCACTCGTCAGCCCATGCTTGCGCAGAATCATCATAAAAATCAATACAACTTTTCATAAATTCTCCTTAAATAATTTAATAATTATTTATCATAATAACATTATCTTCTTCTGTTGGCATCTCAAACAACTTTTTATTTTTCTCAAAATTATCCAAATGAATTTTTACCCAATTTTTTGGTCTGTTTTTCACTATTCTTTGTTTCAAAACATCATCTGGTACATGCAAATAATAATGCTTGCAGTCTGCGTTGCATTGAAGTGCTATTTCCCTAGCATAATCTCTATCTTTTCTAAGCCAAAAACCCATGTCAAATATAACATCTTGTCCATTTTTTAAAAGCTCTTTTGTTTTAGACCATAGAAAATTGGTAGTATATTCAAAACATTTGTCCCATTTTGACATATATTCATCTTTTGGAAACAATTCCTTTATTTGTTCGTCTGGATTGAAATGTGTTGCACCTGTTTCTTCTGCCAATTTTCTAGAAAACGTAGTTTTTCCCGAAGCAATGAATCCTTGAATTATATACAATGTTGGCTTTTTGTTCATTCAATCCCCCTTTTCAATATATATTTTAACATAAATAGAAAGTATACTCAACTTTTTATCAATAATCAACTCAAAAAAATAAAAAAAGACTTTAGATTAGTTCTAAGTCTTAGTTATCTTTATGTAATTCGATATGCGTTTAATTACATATATTGCTAACGCAATAATTACATATCCGCTTACAGCTGAATTACATATCAATATGCAAGCATATTGAATAAAAAATTCTCACCTAAAATAGTGAGAATTTTTTTGGCGCCCCGAACAGGGCTCGGCGTCAAAACTCTCGCCTTTTGCTTGTGCTCGCTTTTGCTTCGCACTTCACCTGATACTCGGTTTTTCCTTTCCCCTTCAAAACAATTGTTTTGTGGGGCCCCCGAATTAGGTTCGAGCCCACTTGATACAAAAAAGACCGCCGAAGCGGTCTATTTGGCGCCCCGAACAGGGCTCGAACCTGTAACCTACCGGTTAACAGCCGGTTGCTCCACCATTGAGCTATCGAGGCATTTGTTGATGACAACGAATTCATTATATGATATTTTTTTCTTGTTGTCAACGGATTTTGAAAAGATTTTGAAAATTTATAAATGATTTTTTAATTTTTTATATCTTTTGCTTTATTTTGTTTTATTCTAAAAAACCACAACAAAAAAAACGAACCAAATCGGCTCGTCTATTTGTTTGTAAGATATGGGTATAGATAATATTTGTTGAGAAGATTCAGATAATTGACTTTTATCAAAGTTTTTGTAGCAACTGATTTAAACCTATTGAGCAAATCTTGTCTTTCTGCAGAAGTTGTTCCTGGCACATTTACTTTGTAATATTCGTAATGTTCCATATCAAATGTGTACATATTCTTTGAATACAATCCACCTGTGTTGGAATAATAAACTACCATATCGTTGATTTCTGTTTGGTCACCTAGTGAATAAATATCTCCAATTGGATTGAAAAGCGAGTTTCCTAAATAGAGATTTTCATTGAAACTAATACCAAAAAGATCTAAAATTGTTGGAACGATATCATAAGCCGAACTGAATCTGTCTGTCATGACGTATTTTCCACCATATTTAGACTTGAGTCCAGGACTAGACAATACAAAAGGAATTGTGTTGTTTTCTACTCCATAAACTTCGCTTTCATCAAGTCCTTTGATTTTGAGCGACATATTGTCATAATACGCATTGTGATCAGAATATAGCAAAATATCAGTAGTATTATATTTGCCTTGTGACTCCAATTCATCAAGAATCTTTCCGATACTTTCGTCCAGTCCAATTACGCCACATTGCCAATTGACAAGTTCGTTTTTGAATGAATTTGAGAAACTATTGTTATTCACAACATTTTCATACCATTTAGAATAATTGTCTGCTGTTGCCGAAAACTCAGATTTAAGGACATATTTTCCTTGAGAAGCATCATATATACACTTTTCTGGACCATACATTACATAATTCTTGTATCTAGCATAATCTTTGTTGTGCTTGTTGTCATAAGGTCCATGTGTTGAAACATTAACGTACATTGTCATGAAAGGTGTGTCACCTTCTGGAACAATATACTTCATGGCGTCTTCAACAACGTCTGCTTCGTTATTCCAATGATTCCAATCTAGGTCATTTCCTATATAAATCTTGTTTCCATTTTCATCTTTTAAATTATCTTTTCCAATGACATAATCAAATCCAAGATTGTAATGAGTTGAACTTCTGTGATAATAAGAAATTTCATTTGAATGGACATAACTTGTCACATATCCTTGATCTTTCAAAATATGTGGAAGTGAATAATCAAAAGCACCAAGAGATGAGTCATAACTCTTGCCTGTAATATCTCTGAATAATTTTCCAACAGGATAATTGCCAAGGATTGCAAATCCTTCTGAAATATTAGTCTTTGACTTCGCGAAGAAATTACTTGCAATAAGCGAATCGTCGCCTGTGCCTTTTTCGTTATCTTTTCCATAAATCACTTCGTAAACATTTGGCGTCAATTCGTTTGATAGATTGTTCAAATTCGGATCATAAGTACCATCACCGAAAGCAAACCACTCAAGAGATTCCATCATGATAATTATTAGATTGTTCTTATTTTCTTTCACATCATCGGCACCAAAAACATCACTTATATTATCTCCTACGCCGTATATACTTCCGCCATCAAAATACGCAATACATGCCTTCTTCACACTGTCTTCAATGCCTTTATTGTAATTTACAATCAAATTGGACAAATACCCATATGTTCCGAATTTTTTATAACTATTCGTTTTCATTATCTCGGTATTAAGCAAGAATGTGTCGCTTGAAATATAGTCGCTATTTTTAATATCTGATAAGTCATTTATCTTTGAACGCTGATTGAAATAAAACGCCCAACTATAACTTTGCACCAATATCAAAACAATGATAACAATGATTGAAAAATGTTGTTTCTTATCAATCTTTTCTCTTTTGCAAAGGCGTCTAACACCTGCTCCTGCGATAGCAAGAACAAAGAATACGCACAACAACTGCAGCAATACAGCAAAGTCAACAAAACTCGTTGTCATTGCCTTTCCTGCAGCCCAAATAAGCCTAACCATTTCGATTGAGAACAAATCATGATAAGCAAATTGGAGCAAAACATTGACATAACAGAACGCCGCTTGTATGAATAAAATCACAGTAAATACAACGTATTGTGCGGTATAATTGGGGATCAAATACACCAAAAACCCAATACTTAAAATTAGCACAAAATTATAGAAAAAATATTCAGGCATAATTCCAAGGCCAAGAACTCTAAAAGTAATAGCCTCCAAAATCAATGCCCCCACAACAAAATATATGACAAGCCAAATTTTGTTAAGGAAAGTTTTCAACATATAAAGTATAATAACTTTTTGAGTTTCAGTTGTCAAGAAAAATGTCACGTTTAGTTGTTTGTTGTCAAATTTTGTCAATTTTAAAAAAGACATTTCACCTTTTTTAATTAATCAATCACATCAATCAAATTGCTTGACTAGAAAAAATAAAAAGAATATAATTCTTTCATTAGACAATTTCAGTTTGTTAAAATTTTTATTAATGGAGGTAAAATGAAAAAATTCAAAAAATCAGACATCATCGCTGACGTGCTTGAAAAGCATCCAAAAGCAGAAGAAATTTTGACAAGTTTTGGATTCCATTGTTTGTATTGTCCTTGTGCGCAAATGGAAACATTGGAACAAGCATGCGCTGTTCATGAAGTAAATATTGATGAATTATTGAAGGCTTTGAACGCCTAAGTTAAGGAGGAAATTATGATTTTATTAACCGGTGGATTAGGTTTTATCGGCAGTCACACCGCTGTCGAATTATTGAATAAAGGTGAAGAGATTATCATTGCTGACAATTTGTCAAACAGCAAGATTGAAGTTGTTGACAAAATCAAAGCAATCACAGGAAAAGATTTCAAGTTTGTCAAAGTTGACTTGAAAGATTATAACAAGACAAGAAAATTGTTCAAGAAGAACAAGATTGACGCTGTCATCCACTTCGCTGGATACAAAGCTGTTGGCGAATCAGTGAGCAAACCCGTGATGTATTATGAAAACAATATTATGACAACTTTGAACTTACTCAAATGTATGAAAGAATTTGGTTGCAACAACATTGTTTTCTCATCTTCTGCAACAGTTTATGGAACAAACGAGACAATGCCTTTGAAAGAAGATTTCCCTACAGGTGCAACAAATCCATATGGCAGAACAAAATTGTTCATTGAAGAGATACTCAAAGACGAACATGTATCCAATCCAGATTTGAATATCGTAATTTTGCGTTATTTCAATCCAATTGGAGCACACGAATCAGGTCTTATTGGTGAAGATCCAAATGGTATTCCAAACAACCTCATGCCTTATATCACAAAGGTTGCAACAGGCAAGTTGAAACAACTTTCAATCTTTGGAGATGATTATCCAACCAAAGACGGCACAGGTGTGAGAGATTATATCCACGTATGCGATTTGGCTCATGGTCATGCTCTTGCTGTTGATAAACTAAGAAAAGATGGAGGTCTTCATACATATAACCTTGGTACAGGACATGGATATAGCGTGCTTGATATCGTGACAACTTTCAATGAAGTCAATGGAGATTTGGTGAAATACGTGATTGCTCCTCGCCGTCCAGGTGATATTGCAATTTGTTATGCTGACACCACTCTTGCTCACGATGAACTTGGCTTTGTTGCCACTCACGATCTCAAAGATATGTGTGCTTCAAGTTATAACTTTGAAAAGAACAATACAAAATAAACTAATAAATTAGTTTAAATCGGATTTTATCCACAATTTAACCACAAAAAGCAGGCAAAATTATGCTTGCTTTTTATTTTATAACAAATCAAAAATATATCGGTTTATTTTTACAAAA
The DNA here is from genome assembly GCA_045652505.1 of Candidatus Onthoplasma sp. Classification (GTDB taxonomy): domain Bacteria; phylum Bacillota; class Clostridia; order Christensenellales; family UBA1242; genus Onthoplasma. The sequence continues at coordinate 5,458 of JAZRUL010000018.1, forward strand.
AATCATTGACAAAATTTTATAACTTTGTTATACTATCCGCGTAGTACCACATTGAAAAGGTTTGAAATTTCGAAAGAATACCTTAAGAGTGAGTCTTTATAGGAGGTAACTAACATGTACGCAATCGCAAATATTTTGGGTAAGCAATACAAAGTTGAAGCTGGCATGACTATCACAGTTGACCGCATCAATGCAGAAATTGGCGAAGAAGTTTCTTTCCCTGTTATGATGACTGTTGACGGTGACAAAGTTAAAACTGGCAACCCAATGATTAAAGATGTCGTAGTTAAGGCAAAAGTGCTTTCTCACGTTCAAGACAAGAAAATCACAGTTTTCAAGTACAAAGCAAAGAAGAACGAACGTAAGAAACAAGGTCACAGACAACCTTATACAAAAATTTCAATCGACACTATAGGTTAATTATGATCGCAATAACAATTGTTAAAAGTGGTCAAAACATTATGACCATCGACATTACTGGTCATTCCGGATATGCAGAAGCAGGAAGCGATATCGTTTGCAGTGCTATCTCTACTCTGGCTGAGAATTTGGCTTTGAGTTTGAATAGAATTGTGGACGTCACTCCGAATATTATTCGTGATGAATCTATTCCGCATTTGAGCATTTCTATACCTTCCACTACAAAAGGTAAAAAGTTCGAGTTGGCGCAAGTTTTGATGCAGTCAGCAGTGCTTGGAATGAAAGAAGTAAGAGACGGTTATAACAAATTTATTAAGATAAAGGAGATAAAGAATGTTTAATATTCAATTATTCGCGCACAAGAAAGGTGGCGGTAGCACAAAGAACGGTCGTGATAGTGAATCAAAACGTTTGGGTGTCAAAGCTGGTGATGGACAATTCGTTCACGCTGGTTCAATCATTGTTCGTCAAAGAGGCACAAAAATCTATCCTTCAACTAATGTCGGTTGTGGAAAAGATTACACTTTGTTTGCTCTTATCGATGGCATTGTTCGTTTCAAACGTGACAACCGTGGCAGAAAAGTTGCTACAGTAGAAGCAAAAATTTAGTTAAAAGAAAACTCACAGGAATTCTGTGAGTTTTTTGTTGCAATTTTTCATTTTTTATTGATTTTAAAGAAACATACATGCCCTATACTTGTATATTTTCTTTTTCAATCTTTTTGACGAGTTCAAGGTCAACTTTATATAGTTTGAGGTCTTCGAGTTCTTTTGATGTACACCATTTCAGTGTCATGTTATTGTCAAATTCGCCTTCCAAGCCAATGGCGTTCAAATCGCCTTTTTCTACTTCACAAAGATAAGTGTATGACACTCTTTTGTTTGGAAACACAATGCCGTTAAATTCCCAATCAACCGAATAATATTCTCTATGTAAATATTTGAGTTTAACAACTTTTGCCCCTGTTTCTTCTTTTACTTCTCTCACTACCGCTTGTCTCGTTGTTTCGCCATCATCAACCGACCCACCAGCAAACATTGCTTTGTTGCCATTTTTTATTAGAGTCAAATATTTATCTCCGTCTTTGATGATCGCACCTACTTTTCTTGTGAGTTTTCCGGCTTTGTATTTTTCGTAATAAAACTTTGACTTTTCATAGAAATAATC
>JAZRUL010000019.1:0-5255 GCA_045652505.1 Candidatus Onthoplasma sp.
AGAAAACATACTACAATATAATTAAGAAAGAAAACAATTTTCTAACGAAAATATGTTTTGTTGTTTAGCACAATAAAAAAATGACCTAATGGTCATTTAATTTATGGTGGAGAATAATTCCATTCTCCAATAAAAAAAGTCCTAACGGACTATTTATGGTGGAGAATATCGGGCTCGAACCGATGACCTCCTGCTTGCAAGGCAGGCGCTCTAGCCAACTGAGCTAATCCCCCATATTTCTAAAAGCAATCTAATATTATCAATATTTAAAAAATTTGTCAATGATTTTTGATAAAATTTTCAAAAATATTATTTTTCATTGCTTTTAAATGTAATTGTTTGCTAAATATAAGGTCAAAAATGCTATTTTTTTGGATTAATTCTAAATATAGTACCTCTTTGATCTTGATAAGTTATGTCCAAGCGGATGTCTTTGTTTGGGATTATATTTTTAGAATTTAGATATCTTGCAACTGTGTTGACGGCAAGATTTATGGTATTGGAATGTTCGCTGATATGAGATAGGACAACAAGTCGAGTTCCTGTCTTATATAATTTTTCGATTGCTTGCGCGCAATTGAGATTTGACAAATGACCATTTCTTCCATTTATTCTTCGTTTCAAAAATGGTGGATAGTTTGGATAGCTCATCAGCATTTCAGGGTCGTAGTTTGATTCGAGATATACTAGGGCGCTTGATTTGATTATTTCAAAAGTTTCATCACTGAACCCTCCAAGGTCTGTGCATACTGAAATTGTGGCGTTGCCTTCGCTGATTCTATAACCTACACAATATTTGCTGTCATGAGGCAAAGGGAAGAATGTGATATTCAAATCTTCAATCTGAAAATCCGAATCAAAGTTGATGAACTGAGATTTTTCAATATGTATTTGGTTTTGCATCACTTCCAATGCGAAAGTGTGAACATAGACAGGAATATTGAATTTTCTTGCAAAAGATTCGACACCTTTAATATGATCAGAGTGTTCGTGTGTGATCAAAATTGCTTGAATTGTCTCTGGCTCAACCTCAAGTTCTTTGAGTTTTTCAATTATGTATGAAAAAGGTTTTCCACAATCAACAAGGATTCGTGAATTCTCGCTTTCAATATATGTGCAATTACCTTTGCTTCCACTACACAAATTGCAAACTCGCATGTAGATATATTATCAAATTTTTTCTCTATTGGCAACCCTTAAATTGTGTTTATCAAAAAAGATTGCAATAAAATCAAAAATATTTTATAATCATCATATGAGAATTATATCTGGAAAATATAGAGGAAGAAAACTTAAAGAATTTGAATTAAACACAACAAAACCAACAATTGATAGGGTGAAAGAAGCAATATTCAACCTTATTCAATTTGATGTGTGCGACGCTGTGGTTCTTGACCTTTTTTCTGGCACAGGTGCGTTGGGAATCGAGGCGATTTCAAGAGGGGCTAAGAAAACTTATTTGATAGACAACAATGACAAAGCAATTCAAATCATAAAAGATAATACAAAGAACATGACAGAAGACTTTGAAATAGTGAAAAGTGATTATGTGTCGTTTTTGTCAAAGAAAATGAAATTTGATATCGTATTGCTTGATCCGCCTTATGTAACAGATTATGGAATGAAAGCGATCCAATATATTGTTGAAAACGATATGCTCAACAAAGGTGGAATAATAGTTTTTGAAACAAGTGACGGCAAAGATATAACTTTTGATTTCAAGAACATGAATATTGATAGAAGAAAATACGGCACGGTGGCGGTATATATAATAAGGAATAGCAATGAGAGTTAAAAAGGACAAAGATAAAGTAATAGTCTACGAGCCAAACGACTTCAATGTGAAACAGACTTTGGAGTGTGGTCAAATCTTTAGATTCAATGTTGTGGGTGATTGTGCGGTAGTTTATTCTCAAGATAAAATGGCGAAGATTTATACCTATGCTGATCGGATTGAAATTGAAACAAAACACGAAGATTATTTTTATCACTTCTTTGATTTTGATCGAGATTATGCCGAGATAAAAAGAGTTTTGAGTCAAGATAAAATGCTGGGCGATGCAGTTAATTATGGTTATGGGATAAGAATATTGAACAATGATACTTATGAGATGATAATCAGTTTTATCATTTCTGCCAATAACAATATTTCAAGAATAAAAAAGTCGATTGAATATTTGTGCTCGCATTTTGGGAAGAATATGGGTGAATATTATGCTTTTCCAACACTTGAAGAGTTGAAAAGGGCGACAATCGAAGATTTTAGATTGGCTGGGCTAGGTTATAGAGCAGAATATATGTATGATACAGTGCAGAGATTGACAGAGAAAGATATCAAAGATTTGAAAACAATGGATACAAAGAGTCAATTTGAATATTTGTTGTCGCTTAAAGGAATTGGCGAGAAGGTGGCAAATTGCATAATGCTTTTTGGTCTTGGTGTGAAAAATGTTTTCCCTGTGGATACTTGGATAAACAAAGTCTATAATGACATCTATAACAAAAACGAAAATAATAGATCAAAGATAACCAAAGAATTGACTGACAAGTACAACGACCTTTCAGGGTACGCTCAACAATACTTTTTCTATTATTATAGAGATAACAAGATAAATTAGATGCAAAAAAACACAGATCTCTGTGTTTTTTTTGTGTGTCTTTTTCGGGTTGTGAGAAAAGTTTGCTTATTCTTCTTGAATTGTAGAGTCTTTGTTCTCTTGTTCTATGGGGTCAATGTCTTTTTCTTCTATATCTTCTATTTTGAGTTGTTCAAAGGTTTGTTCTTCTTGCTTTGTGATTGTTTCGTTAACTTTGTCCTCTTGTCTTTTTTGTTCTTTTGTGTTTTTTCTTAAAACTCGTTTCGAAATAACCAACCCAAAACAACCGAGCAATAATATAAAAGCTATTATAATCACAATAAATTTGGCGTCTTCATCAAGATAGAAAGATATGAATGTTAAAATGGCAGATATAATAATTAATGGCCACAATATCATATTAATAACTTGATATGTCATGGTTTCACAACGGACATAATCGTATTTTGCTTTTTCTTCTTTTTTGATTTGTTTTGGAGTTTTTTCTATTCCTTCTTTTAAAGGATTTCCACATCTAACACAAAACTCTCTATCATCTCTATTATCTTCACCGCATTGACTACAAAACATAATTTACCTCAACAATATTTTATCATTTATATAATATAGTTGTCAAACAGAATATGACATCAATTTTTCAAAATGGTATTGACGATTTTGGATTTTGGTAGTATAATCTCATCAAGGAGATAAATATATGGAACTAACTAGCATTTTTACAGAGATGAGTTGGATCTCAGGTACACTTTTGTGTATTGGTCTATTGTTTGTGATTGTTGAAGTGTTTGTGCCTGGTTTTGGCTTCTTTGGCATTTCTGGTTTGCTCAGCCTTATTGCAGGAATTGTTGTAAGGATCATTGAAGGATTGAGCATTGAACAATCATTCGCATTGATACTGATAGCGTTTGGTGTAATTGCTCTTGGAACTTTGTTTATAGTTTTCAGTGCAAAATATGGAATACTTGGCAGAACAGGATTCTTTGAAAACAGGACCACAATATCTAAAGATTATAATAAGGTAGACAAAGAACACAGAAAATTGGTTGGAAAATCTGGAAAAGCTATCAGTGATCTCAATCTTGGTGGACAGGCTAAGATCAAAGGAAAGATCTATGAAGTGCAATCGATCAGCTCGTTCATTGCAAGAGGTAGCAATATCAAAGTTGTGTCTATCAAAGATAACTGTATAATGGTTAGAAAATGGTTCGAATAGGAGGAAATATGAGTTTAATGTTGGCTGTACCTTTCTGGGTACCTTTGACTATAGTTTTAGTTTGTGTTGTGGGACTGATCATTGCTTTGTTGGTGGCGGTGCCTACAAATGTATGGTTTAGAGCCTTGGCGTCTGGTGCGCATGTTTCAATGCTTAGACTTATCGGTATGAAGATGAGAAAAGTAGATTACAAGAAATTGGTTGATATTTTCATTGTATCTCAAAAAGCAGGTCTCGATATTTCGATTTCAGAATTGGAAACTCACCTTATGGCTGGCGGAGATATAGAGAAGGTTGTGGATGCTCTCATTGCATCTCACAGCGCAAAGATTGATTTGACGCTCGAACAGGCAAAGGCAATCGACCTTGCTGGTCGTGATGTTGTGGAGGCTGTGAGAACAAGTGTCACTCCAAAAGTTGTTAAGACCGGTTGGGTGGAAGCAATGTGTAAAAACGGAATTCAAGTCAAAGCAGTGGCTCAAGTGACAATCAGAGCAAAACTTGATCGTCAGATTGGTACTGCTGATACTGAAACAATTTTGGCTCGTGTTGGAGAAGGTATAGTATCTGCTATTGGTAGTGCAAATACACATACCGAAATCATGTCTGACCCATCTATTATTTCTAAAGCGATTTTGGATGACCATCTAGATAAGCAAACAGCATATGAAATATTGTCTATTGATATATGCGATGTTGATATCGGTGAAAATGTTGGTGCGAAACTCAAGATTGAAGATGCAGAAGCAAAGAAGAAGATTTCTCAAGCAGCAGCAGAGGAGCGAAAAGCTCAAGCAGTGGCATTAGAGCAAGAAATGAAGGCAAAGACTCAAGAAATGCGTGCGATTGTCCTTGCTGCTGAAAGTAAGGTGCATGAAGCAATGGCCCATGCAATGAAAGAAGGTAAATTTGGGGTTATGGATTATTACAAACTTCAAAACCTTGCCGCTGACACTAATATGAGAAACTCAATAAGCGGAGTAAAGGATAACAAAAAACCAAAAGATGAATAATATTAATTGGAGAAGAGAGGATATATGTCGAAAGTTGAGATATTGATTTTAATATTGGCCGCAGGCATTCCTCTTTTTTCATTCTTTATTGTATTTAAACCTAGGTTGAAAAACATATTCAAGAAAAAGGATAAATCAAAAAAAGACAAAGTTATTGAAGAAGTAAAGTCTGAAGAAAAGCCCGAAGAGTTGGTTGTTGAACCTGTAAAGAAAGAAAAAACATTAAGAGATGAAGTCGAGAATGCTTTTTCAAAAAACGATTTCAAAGATTTTGCGAGCGCAAAAAGGGAAAAAATTTCATTCCCTGAAATGAAATTCAACAAAAACAATATGCATACATATGATTTGGATGAGTTTGATAAACCTAGGCAAAAGACTATTTCTGAACAAATAAAAAGTTTAAGTCCTGAACTTAAAGCATTGATTGTTGCG
>JAZRUL010000020.1:0-2857 GCA_045652505.1 Candidatus Onthoplasma sp.
TGGCTACGATCCGACTTATCAATGTTTCTTCAGAAAGGAATGCAGAAAATCCTAGCGTATATACAAAAAATATCGGTACAATTTTAATCGAAAATAATACTATAACTAATACGGGAAGTCGTTCAATTCGTTTAGATTCATTTGATAGCACAGCAGTATTAACTGTTAGAAATAATATTTTAACAAATGCAAACAGTGCCGAATCTAACAGTGAGGTTATTAAGGCAACAAATACTAACAGTTCAACAGTTGATTTCGAAGGTAATACTTATAACGGCGAAGCAATTGCTGTTGGAAACAATATTACAAAAGGATAATTCTTTTGCAAAAAGAGTGTGTGAATTAATCATGCTCTTTTTTTTGTGTCAAAAAATTTAATATTGGCATAACTATTTATAGGTGAAATATGGCAAATGCAAATAATTTTTTGATAGGTGCAAATGACGAACATGGACTCAATCCGCCGACAGCCGGAAAGAGAACTCCGATTATTTCATATTTGGGTAGAAGTTTTTATGAAAACGAATTCAATCGAGCGGTTAAATATGAATTTATTTTGGCATGTCTAAGATGCGGTTTTAATGTCTATGATGTGAAGCCCGAAATTCAAGATATAAGTGTTTCAACTCGCGTTGTGAGAGTCAACCGAGCGGGGTTAAGTTTACTTGTGACTTTTGCTTATAATGCTTTCGGAGCTGGAAATAGTTTCAATTCAGCACAAGGGATAGAAGTGTATTATAGTCCGTTTAACCCATACTCCGCACAATCAAGACAACTTGCTGAAGAAGTTTTTGAAAACGTTGTTGAATTCAGTGGTAGACCGGGCAGATTTGTGGGTCAATTGTCTGTTGGGGTATTGTCAAACGTGAATTGTCCATCTGTGCTTGTTGAAGCCGGGTTTATGACCAATTTTGAAGAAGCAAAGTTGATGCTCAATCCTATTTTTGTGATCAATGTTGCTGAAGGAACATGTAAGGGTGTGTGTGAATTTTTGGGTGTGAATTATATTCATAGAGAGATTCAGAATTATCCAACAATAAGACGCAATGATAGTGGAAACTTTGTGGAAATCTTGCAATATTTATTGAATCAATATGGATATAATTTATCGACCGATGGAATTTTTGGTGGAAACACGTATCGTGCGGTAATTGATTTTCAAAGAAACAACAACCTCACTCAAGACGGAATTGTTGGAAGAAATACTTGGACGCAATTGTTGAATATTAATCCAAGTGCAAATGTTTTAAGAAGAGGTAGCCGAAATAGTGCTGTATTGTTTTTGCAAAAATTGTTGCTGTCCTTCCTGTATCCTATTACGGATTTGGATGGTATATTTGGAGGGGAAACCGAATCGGCAGTTAGAGCATTTCAAGCTGAAAATGGTTTGTCAGTTGATGGTGTGGTTGGACGAAATACATGGAATTTGTTGTTCAATTCAAATGGTAGACCACAAAATTAAAATGACAAAAATAATATATTTTAATACAAAAAACACGTTTTTATCGCGTGTTTTTTCTTTTTCTTTGTCAAACATTTAAGTATGAAAAAATTGGTTGTTTGTTTATCTTTGGTTGCTGTGATTGTTTTGATTGTTGTTTGTGTGCCAAAAGAGAAAAAGGAAATAGATTATCTACGTTTACATATTAGAGCCAACAGCAACTTGACGATTGATCAGGAAGTTAAATATAAAATCAAAGACGTTGTTGTGGAATATTTGACTCCTCATTTTTCTTGTGTTGAAAGCAAAGAGCAAGCTTTAAAGAAAGTGAATATGCTCTCGTTTGATATAAAAGCAAGATGTGAGAAGGAACTTAGGGAAAATGGTTTTAATTATTCTGTAAATGTCAAAGTGAATAATGAATATTTTCCAACAAGGAAATACGACAATACAGTTTTGAAATCAGGGTATTATGATGCGGTAATTATAGAACTTGGTCAGGCAAAAGGTGACAATTGGTGGTGTGTAATGTATCCGCCTTTATGTTTTGTGAATAAAAATGAAAACGGAACACAAATTAAGTTTGAATCACGAATTAAGAAATGGTTTAAATCTATTTTTGACTAAAGGGGAATTATGAAAAAAACTTTGATTGCAAGTGTTTCGATATTGTCTGTGTTATTGATGATGATTTGTTGTTTGGTGATTTTTCAACCAAAAGAAACTTCCAACACAATACCAACAATCGGTGTAATTGAAAAAGCAGAAGCGGCGACTGCAAATACAAGAGAAGTCCAAACAAGACTAAAAAAATGGGGATACTATACAGGAAATGTCGATGGGATAAATGGTCCGAAGACAATTGCAGCAGTAAAGAAGTTCCAGAAGCGTTATGGACTAACTCAAGACGGGATTGTTGGTCCGCTCACGGCTGCCAAAATGGGGCTCAAAGTTAGCAATAGTTCAAGCTCGTCATCAAATTACAATAGCAATGATAGATATTTGTTGGCGAAAGTTATTTATGCCGAAGCAAGGGGCGAAAGTTATACTGGACAAGTTGCTATTGCTGCTGTTGTCTTGAACAGAGTGGAAGATAGTAGATTTCCAAATACTGTAGCAGGAGTTATTTATCAACCATGGGCTTTCACGGCTGTCAACGATGGACAAATCAATCTTGAGCCAAACGCTCTTGCATATCAAGCTGCTGATGACGCCTTGAATGGTTGGGATCCGACATATGGCTCGGTGTATTATTACAATCCGCAGACAGCCACAAGCAAATGGATATTCACAACAAAGAAAGTGACACAAATAGGAAAACATGTTTTCGCAGTTTAAAATTTAAAAAAATATTTAAAATTAAAAATAAAATAATTTTTAAATAATTATAAAATAATCAGAAAATATCAAAAAATA
>JAZRUL010000021.1:0-2747 GCA_045652505.1 Candidatus Onthoplasma sp.
GTAAATGTATAATAAGTGATAGAAAAAATTTAGAGAAATGTTCTCTTAATTGCATGCCAATATTGACTCAACAATTGAACAAACTCCCTTGCGATGTTATATTGACAATGGGTTTGCACCCAACTCAAGCAATTCTACAAACCAAAATAAAAAGATTTTCGGATTATGTCGGAAAAGAATTTGATATAAAAATGGCTGATAAAAATTATACTCTTATCCCAATTTACCACCCTAGCCCTCTTAATCCCAAAGGCTACAAAGACAACTTGCCTATATTTAGTAATTTAAAAAAGAACTTTATTAAATAAAGTCCTTTTTTTATTTATTGTTTTGCTTGTTTATTTGCTTTGTTATTATCATATCTTTTGTCGGTCTCTTGAGCTCAACAACCGAATATGGACACGCAATGACGCATTTGTTGCAGAAGATACATTTGGTCAGATCCACACTTGCAAATAAATCTGCGTTTTTGTCAAATTTCATTGTTATCGCACCGACAGGACAAACTTTGGAACAAACTCCGCAACCTTTGCATTTCTTTGAAGGAATAACAATTCGTGTTTGATATTTCTTCATATCACCCTGTTGAGTCGCTTGATTTTTGTGCAACTTTGCTTCCGCTTCGTTCTTCACAAAGTGACTAGTTTTGAATCTGTCTATATTTTCGCCAATTGTTTTGCATGGTTTGTTTGGATTGAAATATCCATAAACTTCTGCATTTGAGAGTATGCTGTCAGTATAATTGACTCCAATAATATCTTGACACACAGCATCAAGAGAGAAAGCATTTTCACTCATAGCAATGAATGACAACATCTTCTGAGTGCCATTTGCTTGAAGTCCAACAACGCCATCAATAATATTGAGCAAAATTTTATCCTTCAACACTGAATATATATCAAGAATTGCATCATTATAATCACTTGTTGTTGTTAGACGACTTATCAACTGCAACTTTCTATCTCCTGGAACAAATCCAAAGATGTTATTCGCAGCACCTGTATAACCAAATCTTTCGTCTACATTGATTTTGCCAATATTGATGATACCATCTGCATTGTTGATTTCGTCCAACAATTCAACAAATTTCAACTTCTTTCCATTTGGAATCTCTTGAGTATACGTATGTAGTCCATGATTCAAAGTACATTTGGTCTTGTTCGCCATATCCAACATGCCTGTTTCGAGATAAACCTTCTCCAACTCGGCTTGCGAATACTTGCCATAAGGACTGTCTATCACAGTCACAGAGACGTTCATATCAGTCAAGACATCGACAATACCTCTGACAATATCAGGGTGAGAAGTCTTTGCAGTATCCGGAGCAAAAGGTCCTGGGATATTGACCTTCAACAAAATCTTTGATTTTGGCTTCAAAATTCTGGATATATTAAGGTCAGCAAAACAAGATCTGACTGCATCATTCACCACACTCAATCTATAGTCATCAAGATATTTCAAAGAAACCAAATTATTCATGTTATGAATATATCTCAAAAAGTGTTTTTTGTCAAACAAAAACAAATAAATACTTAAAGTTTGTCAAATTTTAACATTTTCGGCATTAAACATTTGCTTTTTTTTTGCGTTTTACATAAAATATAGAATATGATTAAGATATGGGGCAAAGTTCTGACCAACGAACGAATAATAAAACATAAGACCATTGAAGTTGACGCACATGTCACAACTTTTTTTGACATGTTGAAAGATTTGTGTCAAAGCTTGAATATACCTACTCCTGTCTTATTGGATAAACATGTTCACGATTTCAATATCTTCAATATGTGCGTTTTCAAGCCTGATGACTTTGTTGAAACAGTGAATTTTGACCGATTCGTGTTGGAACATATATCAAGATAAATTATTCAAGGGGGAAATATGAAAATAAAAAATTTGGCAATCTTAACAAGTGGCGGTGACGCTCCTGGCATGAACTCTGCTTTGTTTGGTGCTTTCTATGCCTGTCAAGAAAAGAAAATCAATTTGTATGCCGTAAGGGGTGGATTCGATGGTCTTATTGATGGAGATTTCAAACTCACCAATTTTGAAATGTTTGACGGAAGACTCAATCGTGGTGGAAGCATCATCAAGTGTTCAAGAAGTCAAAGATTTTTGCGTTCTGCGAATTTGAACAAGGCTGTGAACAATCTGAGAATCAACGAAATCGACGGCCTCATCATTATCGGTGGTGACGGCTCTACCAAAGGTGCAATGAAATTGGCAAAAGCTGGCGTGAAAGTTGTCGTGATTCCAGCAACAATCGACAATGATTTGAACTTCTCTTACACTCTTGGATTTGACACTGCAACCAATAGTATTGTCAATGCAACTGATTCAATATTTGACAGCTTATCTTCTTTTAATTATGGAGCTGTCATCAAAATTATGGGTCGAACCTCTGACAAATTAATCAAAGACTCTGCCCTTGCAATTCACACCAAGTTTGTGATCAAAACCAAAAAATTTGACATTGACAAATTGGCAAAGCAAATCAAAGACCATTTTGATGGATATCACATTCAACCTGTTGTCTTAGTTTTGGAAGACACTGTTGACACTGTTGCTTTGGCAAAAACATTGCAAGATAAGACACGAATTCAATTCAGACCACATATACTAGGATATATTCAACGAGGTGGAACTCCAAGTGCTTTTGACAGAAGATATGGCTACAAGTCGGATCGTAGCCATGTCGTTCTGTGAGCCAAGGAGTTGAGGATTTAATTTGTCTTCCTAAGACCGCT
>JAZRUL010000022.1:0-4022 GCA_045652505.1 Candidatus Onthoplasma sp.
ACAAACATTTTATTGGTTGATTTACAAACATTTTATTGGTTGATTCACAAACATTTTTTGTTTGAGTAATAAATATTTTATATTTAATTTACAAGCATTTTTTGTTTGACTTGCAAATATTTTTTATTCTTTCATTGGCGCAATTTTTCACAAATTCGATAGCATTTTTTCCATAATTTCTTGGACAATATTGATCCTTGTTTTCTTTCAAATATTCTCTCACAGCGGCCGTGTGTACAAGACGGAAATCTGTATCCATATTAATCTTGCATATATTTGTTTTATGTGCCCTGCTCAAAAGCTTTTCATTGCCGATCGCTTTGTTAATTTTTCCACCATTGGAATTGATGATATCAATATACTTTTGTTCAACCAAAGATGCACCATGCAAAACGATTGGAGTATTTGGAATTTCTTTTTCTATTTTCTTCAAAATATCATATCTGATTTTCGGCTCAGTAGAATATTTGTTTATTCCATGATTTGTTCCGATCGAAACAGCAAGACTATCAACACCTGTGAGCGCAACAAATTCCCTCGCCTCAATTGGTGACGTAAATCTCATATCATCTGCTTTGGTTCCATCATCGTCACTTACAGCCAATTCGCCCAACTCACCCTCAACAGAAATATTTCTTGCATGTGCATATTTCACAACCGATTTTGTAAGTTTCACATTTTCCTTGAAAGGCAAAGCCGATCCATCAATCATAACACTATCACAACCGATCTTAATCGCACGACGTACCACATCCAAATTTTTGCCATGATCGAGATGGAATGATATAGGCAATTTCTTCTTTCTCACCCCAGAAATAATTCCAGACAAAATATCGTCCGTGAAATAATTCATCGCCGATTCGCTGATCTGCAAAATCATAGGAGACTTCATCTCTTCCGCACTCAACAAAAGTCCGCGCAAAATTTCAAAACTTGCAAAATTGAATGCCGGCACTATATATTCACCTTTCATTGCTTTTTTCAACATTTTCAATTCAATCATAATCCCCTCAAAAACTTTTTCAATATAATATTAACACAAACACACAAAAAAGAAAACGAAATTTTTGAAAATATAACAATTTACATGTAAAATATTTTTGTTTTTGAAAAAAATAGTGTATAATCTTCTTATAGGGGTGGACAAATGAAAGTTGTTATTGTTGTTGATAGCATCAACGAATTGAAAAATAAAATCAATATGATCAAAGGTCACTTTGGCGATAATATATTATATGTTGTGAAAGCTCAAATCAATTCTTTGTTCGAAACTTTTGGCTTTACTGCAAACGCTATTTATCACAAAAATCTGGCAAAAGTTATGCACGTTCTTCTTGCTAGAGATTCTGTCGAAGACACTTTGATATATTACACAAGCTTACATTTGACCGAATTGTTCTTGAACAAATTCTCAGCCAAAACCGTAAATCGAAACAAGGTTGTGAATGTTTGTCCTACATATAACACTTTTGAAGAAGCTCACAACAGTATATATAATATATATGTTAATTCTGTTTTCAAAATCAAAGACAGCATGATCAGTCCAAAACTTCAATTCCTACCAAAACAATTTGTAAATGAACTTATTGAAACTCATATAGCAAATAGATTGTTTGAATTGAATCCAGAGATCACTGACACAATTTATATCGAAAACAAAGAAATCAAGAAAACTTTGAAACCAAAGAAACAATTCAACAAAAACTTCTTGATTCCTATCATCATTGCTCTCATCGCCACAATCGGCTTATTTATGTTGATTGCATTTGACAAGATGAATTATCTTCTAGTTCTCTTGTTTGTAGTGATTTATTCATTGGATTTGTTTGTATCTTTGATATATAAATACAAAGAAGAATTCGATTCTCGATTCTTAAAATAGGCAAGAAAAATAGACCCAGCAAGGTCTATTTTTTTGTAAATACAATCAAGTCACCTTTTTCGAAATATATGAGAAAAGTGTTTGATTTGAAAATATAATTTTATTGCACCAAAACAACCGCCGAAGCATAATCTTTCATATGGCTTATGCTACACTCCAAAATGTTTGCATGCTTTTCTCTTAGTATCGATTCGATATATGGTGTACGATTAATATACGGCTTTCCTGACTCTGTGTGCAGAATCTCAATTTCTTTATAATTCAAAGTTGAGTCATCCACCGCCTTAACAAACGCCTCCTTGACACAAAAGAAACCGCAAAAATGTTCTTCGTGATATTCAAAACTTTTTGCATACTCAATTTCTTTATCTGTGAAAATCCTTTTATAGCCCTCGTCAGTAAAATGCTCAAAACGAGAGCATTTTTCCATATCAATTCCTATCATATATATCCTTTTAAATTAATCTCGATTTATGATATGTTGAAATTCAAAATCATGCTTCATCAATTTTTCTTTGATTGCAAGAGGTCTAAAATCAACTTGATCTAAATTGTCGATATCAAACCACTTAAATTCCAGATTTTTCAATTCACCTTCATCGTTTTCTAGAATATCAAAATCTTTCACTTCAAACAATTCATCTTTTGGAGAAAGTAAATAATAAAAACCTAATTCATGAAAGACTTTACCTTCGCCACCAAAGAAATTTTCAATCACAGCAAGCAATTTTTCTCGCTTGCACTCAATTTGTGTTTCCTCAAAAATCTCTCGATCAATTGCAGAAATAGTGTCTTCACCAAGATGAACATGACCACCCGGACAACAGAAGAATCCATTATCACAAATGTTGACACCCAACACCTTGTTATCTTTTACAATAACACCACTTACACGAAATTTAAATTTTTCGTTTTCAGTTTTAATTTTTACATCCATATCGCACCTCAAAAATATTATATTTAATATTTCAATCTCAGTCAAGAAATTTATTCTTCCAAATCAAATTTTAATTCATTAAGGACTTTTTTGATCGTTTCGTAGTTATACCCCTGTCCCATAAGTCTTCTTATCAATTTTTCATAAATAGTTTTGTCAAAAGGTTTATTTTTCAAGAACTTTTTTGCATTTGTTAGACAACCATCAAAGTCTTCATGATCAGCCAAAACTTCATCAACAATATCACTTTTCACGCCTGATAAAAACAATTTTTGTTTTATCTTATTTTTGCTATAATTCGGATTTGATCTCATATACATCTTGGCATAAGCCAAATCATCGATAATATGATAACTTGTCAACTTGTCTATCACCGCGTCAATCGTCGGCTTTTTGAACTCTTTTTTGTATAGATAATCTCTCAATTGCTTTTCCGTCTTCACACTTGATGACATGTATTTGCTCGCAGACTCAAACGCAATCAACTCGCCACTTTCTCTTAGTGCAAGGTTGAATTTTTCATCATCGTTTTGCCCACCAACTATACCATATTTCACAATCGCATCAGAATGAAAAAGATGCTCACCCATCTCAGACGTGACCAAAAATATGTTGCTGTTTCTAGTTGATTTTAACCTGATTGAAAATATTTCCATATAATTATTATAGCAAAATTTTGTCATTATTGAAAGTAATTGAATAAAACATTTTTTAAATTAAAAAAAATGTGTTATAATCAAAAAAATAAAATTGAGGTGTATATGAAAATAAAAAAAGTTTCAGCCTACCAAGTCATTGACAGCAGAGGAAACCCGACAATCGAATGTGAAGTTGTTTTGGAAAACAACATGAAAACGACAGCGATCGTTCCAAGCGGAGCATCAACAGGCGAACGAGAAGCATTGGAACTTCGTGACGGCGGAAAAGCATTCCATGGAAAAGGTGTTTTGAAAGCGGTTGAAAATGTCAACAAAATCATTGCCAAGCATATCGTCGGCATTGACGCAAGCAAACAAGAAAAGATTGACAAAATCATGTTGGATCTTGACTCAACAGAATTCAAAACAAAACTTGGCGCCAACGCTATGCTTTCAGTCAGTCTTGCTGTAGCGAAAGCCAACGCAATTAGTAAAGGAAAATCTCTTTTCAAAACTCTTGGCAAAGGAACACTTCTTCCTACCCCGATGATGAACCTTATCAATG
>JAZRUL010000023.1:0-6127 GCA_045652505.1 Candidatus Onthoplasma sp.
CAATCTCTCGTCTATCCATTATCTACTCCTTCTTTTATGCATAAATGTATTGAAAACAAAGTATAGCACAAACCACACAATAAGAAGTGTGATCATAATCCAAAATTTGATCCAACCCATCGTGAAGCACAATGATATAAAACCAAATCCAAGCAACAAAACAAAGACTTTTGCCATCAATTTTTCTTTGAAATAAATTGCTGTAATTAAACTTGCAAAAGAGAAAGCAAAGATATAATAAGGCCAGAAATCATTGGCACTCCAATCCAAGTATACTCCGCCAAAATAAAGCATTCCGTTGAGTAATCCACACAAGAAAAACGATATTCCCAAGAACATACTGCTGTCGAGTTTAAGAGTCACAGCACGAGCGAAAAGCAAAGCACCAATCAACATCATTGTGAGAGAAAAACTTATTCTAAAAAACGGAAAATCAATTGGAAATAAATCAAGAATAAAACATGCCAAATTTACGCCAAGTATAGAAAAATATAAAATTTTTGATTTTTTACCCATTTTTCTTCTCCTTCTTTGCTTTAATTACGTTATATACAATCAAAGCCAATCCGCAAACAATCATCACTATACTCAACAATTGAGAAATCCTTATGTTGCTATTGCCAATAAACAAAGATTCTCCCCTTATTCCTTCAATCAAACTTCTTCCAATTCCATACCAGATGAGATACGATGCAGTTGGAATTCCGATCTTAGTTGTTTTATTATAGACAAATATAAGCATAGAAAAACCAATAAGATTCCAAATACTCTCATAGAAGAATGTCGCATAATGCCATGTTCCATCAATCATCACACTTATTGGAAACATTTGAAGACTTTCGTTAGTCACCACTTCGCCAAAGCAACAACCCGCGAAGAAACATCCTATTCTACCTATCGCTTGCCCCAAAGCAAGACCAGCAACAACAATATCAAATAGATTCAAAAAATTCTTTTTATATATCCAGCAATACAAAAGTCCGCCCATTATTCCACCGATAATTGAGCCTATGACAGCAAGTCCACCGTCAGTAAAATTGAAAAAATCTACAAATGAAACATCATTATTAAATATGAAATAATAAATCCTAGCTCCCAAAATCGCCAAAGGGAATACATACAAAGCAAGAAGCGTAATATCATCAGACTTTATTCCGCGTTTCTTGGCAAGATAGCACGTCAAGAAAAATCCCGCCAACATTCCGAGTGCCAAAAGAAAACCATACATCGTTATGGTCAAATTTCCTATAGAAAACAATTCGTTTTTCGGCTCAAAATGTAATAACATCAGTATTAGTATAAAAATAATTAATCAAAAAAGCAAGCAAAAATCAAACCAACTCTGTTTTATGAAAAAATCGACAACTTTTTCTTTTGAAATCGCGTTTTTTCAACCAATTTTTAGACTTTTTTGTCTTTTTATGTTATAATAATTTTATGAATTACAATTTATCAAATGATTGGAGCGAAATATTAAAGGATCGCTTCCCTATAGAATACAAACGAGAGTTATTCTCTTGGCTTGAAAACGAATATAACACCAAGACAGTGTTTCCGCCAAAAGAAAAGGTTTTTAATGCTCTCAATTATGTTTCACCAAAAGATATGAAAGTCGTGATCATCGGTCAAGATCCTTATCACGTGAAAGGTCAAGCAGACGGTCTTGCGTTCAGTTGTCACAACAATACTCCGCAACCAAGCCTGAGAAACATATTCAAAGAGATTCATGATGATCTAGGTATCGTTATGTCAAATTCGACCGATCTCAGCCCCTGGGCAGAACAAGGCGTCGTTTTGCTCAACACAAGTTTGAGCGTCATTGAGCATTTGCCAGCAAGTCATTCAAATAAATTATGGCACAAATTTACAACCGAAGTTGTCAAAGTCATCAACGAACTGAATCAACCGATTGTTTTCTTGCTTTGGGGAAATCATGCCAAATCTTTCTTGCCAATTCTCAACAATCCAAATCATCTGGTTTTGTCTTCTGCTCACCCTAGCCCGTTTTCAGCATACAACGGATTCTTTGGCAACAAACATTTCAGCAAAACCAACGAATTTTTGACCAAAAACAATATTAACCCAATCAATTGGCAAATCTAATATTAAAATATGGTAAAATTCATTGACAAATAATGTTTGGTTTGATAAAATTACACTAATGACATTATTCAGCATAATCATTTATACTATTATTATAGGCAATATTATTTTACCATCTAAAAAGAAGTAGATGTGCGTTTTGCCTGTCATGAATTAAATAAAAATTACAAAATGTCGGCAAATCGCTGACATTTTTTGTAAAAAAGGAGTAATTAGTCGCTAAAGCGATATGAAAGGCTACCTTGCAAGCAAATACAATCAATAAAAGGAGATATTATGCAAAAAGAACAAGGAAATCCAAATTTTCCATCACTCGAACACGAAGTGTTAGATTTCTGGAAGGAAAATGACTGCTTTGAAAAATTGAGAAAACAAAATGAAGGAAACGATCGTTTCAAATTTTTGGACGGACCTGCAACTGCCAACAACCGTCTTGGTATTCACCACTTCTGGGGAAGAACAATCAAAGATTCTGTGATTCGTTATAACGCTCTCAAAGGAAGAGATTGTCAATATCAAAATGGTTTTGACGCTCAAGGACTTTGGGTTGAAGTCAATGTTGAAAAAGAACTTGGACTCAACGGAAAACCAGAGATTATGCAATATGGTATTGATAATTTCACCAACAAATGTATGGAAAGAGTGCGTTATTTCGGAAACGAAATGACAAATCAAAGTATCCGTATGGGTCAATGGATGGATTGGGACAACAGTTATTATACAAACACTGACGAAAACATAACTTCGATCTGGCATTTCTTGAAACAATGCAACAATAATGGTTGGATCATAAGAAAAAATCGTCCAATGGCTTGGTGTCCAAGATGCGGAACAAGTTTGAGCGAACATGAAATGAGTTCATCATATCACGAAGTGGAACATACTGCAATTTTTGCAAAATTCCCTGTGGTTAATAAAGATTTCAAGATCGTTGCATGGACAACTACCCCATGGACATTGAGTGCCAACACTGCCCTTGCCGTTAATCCTGAATTTGATTATGTTTTGGTCAACTTCAATGGCGAAAAGTTAGTTTTGGGCAAAGATAGATTGTCAATATTGAAACAAGAAGTTGAAATCCTTGACACTTTCAAAGGAAGCGACCTTGTAGGACTTACTTATGAAACATGTTTCCCAGAACTCAGCGAACAACAATTCGATCACAAAGTTGTGGCTTGGGATATGGTTGACAATGCTGAAGGTACATGTGTAGTTCATATCGCTCCTGGTTGTGGTGCTGAAGACTTTGAACTTGGCGTTTCACTAGGACTTCCTGAATATTGCCCTATCAATGAACAAGGTGTAATGCTTGAAAACACAGGCTTCCTTGCCGGCAAGAAAACAAATGAAGTTGTTGATTTGGTTGTGGATAGGCTCAAATCGGACAACAAATTATTATATTCACACAAATATAAACATAGTTATCCATATTGTTGGAGATGCAAAACAGACCTAGTATACAGATTGATCTCTGCATGGTTCATCAAAATGGACGAGATTCGCCCTCTTGCTCTCAAAGCTATCGAAGATGTTGAATTCAAGCCGGAATACGCAAAGAAGCGTATGACAGATTGGCTCAATAATATGGGCGATTGGAATATATCTAGAAATCGTTTCTATGGTCTTCCTCTTCCATTCTATGTTTGTGAAAAATGTGGCAAAGTTCACGTGATTGGATCAAAAGAAGAATTAAAGTCGCTTGCTGTTAACCCAAGTCTTGTTGATAAACTTCCAAATATTCATCGTCCTTGGATTGACGAGATCAAAATCAAATGTGAGTGTGGTGAAGAATTATCAAGAATTCCTGATGTTGGAGATGTATGGCTTGATGCTGGTATCACTCCATTTAGCACAAAGAAATATTTCACTGATAAAGAATTCTTTGAAAAGAATTTCCCTAATGATTATGTTTGTGAGATGATCGAACAAATCAAACTCTGGTTCTACTCTCTTCTCATTATGAGTGTTGTATTGACAGGCAAAGCTCCTTACAAAAAGCTTGTCACATACCAATATGTTCGTGATGAAAATGGTGGTGAATTCCACAAGAGTGGCGGAAATTCACTCGAAGCAGACCATGTTGCAGACAAAGTTGGTGCTGACGTTGTGAGATACTTATTCTCATCAACAAGCCCTACCCTTGATATGAGATTTGGTTATACATTAACTGACGAAGCAAGAAGAAAATTGATTGCATTCTGGAATATTTACACTTTCTTTAACACTTATGCTTGCATTGACAATCCTGATATCTCAAATTTCACTCCAAATGAAAACGACTTGTCTACAAGTGACAAATGGTTGATTGAATCTATCAACAAATTTATCACTGAAAGCGATGAAAACTATGCAAACGACAAACAATATGTTGTTGTAAAAAGCTTTGAAAAATTGGTTGATGATATTTCAAACTTCTATATCAGATCAAACAGAAAACGTTTCTGGAAATCTGAAGACAAACAAGATCAATTGACTGCTTATTGGTGTTTGTATCACGCAATAAAATCAATGATTCGTGTCATGAGTCCGATCATACCATTTATGACTGAACATATTTGGCAAAAAATGGTTCGTGAAGTTGAGAAAGAAGAGAAACTTTGCGTCATGATGAGTGGCTATCCAACAAAAATTTACGATGCAAACTTCGGTGATATTGTTGAATTGACAGATCATACAAGAAACATTATTTCAGCAGCTCAAAGACTCAGAAACGAAAACCAAATCAAAATTAAACAACCGCTCAAAACCATGTATATCAATGGAAACGACGAAGTTAAAAAAGCTGTTGATTTGTATCGAGATGTTATTGAAAACGAACTTAACATCAAAAATGTTGTTATGGAACAAGACAATTCAAAATTCAATACAGAATTCCTAGGTCTTGATTTCCGCAAAGCCGGTGCAGTGCTTAAAGGTGATGTACAAAAAGTGAAAAATTACTTGACAACAGCGACAGATTCTGAAATGGCACAAATGGTGGCTGGATACAAAAACGGAATAGTAAATGTGAAAGAATTTGAAAATTTATCAAGCGAATTATTCACACTCAACACCAAAGCAAAAGATGAATTCGTGATCTCAAATGAAAATGAAATCACTGTAGTTCTTGATATTACTATTGATCGTGATTTGATGCTCGAAGGATTGGCTCGTGAACTTATCCGTTCAGCTCAAGTTATGAGAAAAGAAGCCGGATTCAATGTTGAAGATAGAATTGTTGCTGAGTTTATCACAAACGGAGATGATTTGACTGAAATATTGAATAAATTTATGGACAAAATCAAATCTGAACTTTTGATCAAAGAAGTTTCAACATTTGACGATGAAGAATTTTCTAATACTATCGAAATTGGTGATGAACAAATAACAATCAAAATCAAAAGATAAAACAAAAAAACACTTTGTAATTCAAAGTGTTTTTTATATATCAATATTCGCGTTTTTGACAAAAGCAAGTGTCTTATTTTTATCTCGACTGCCATCATCTGCTCTACAGCCACTGTTGACATCAACCCCATATGGTCTGCAATATTTGACTGCTTGCGCAACATTGTCTGGATTGAGTCCTCCTGCAATAAATACAGGCTTATCCAAACTATTGATTAGCGATTTGTCTGTTTCCCAATTATGAGTCAATCCTGTGCCACCAACTTGATTGGTTTTTGTATTTATACTATCTGTGAAGTAAAAATCAGCGATCTTGATTTTGCTTATATCAGTCAAAAGATTTCCTTCGCTGTCAATATGTATTAATCTCAACAATTTTTTATCAGGTAAACATTTCCTTATAACTTCCACTTCTGATTCAGGAAGATGAGAATGCAATTGTATATAATCAACGTCAATATATTTTGCGATATCAATTATTTCTTCAGCATTTTCTAAATGTGTAATCAAAGTAGTTTTTATATTTTTAGGCAACGAATCCTTGATTTCTTTTGCTAATTCTTTTGTGATAAAATCATCACTAGTATGACATTGCCCAACCAATAATCCTATAATATTTACACCACATTCAACGCAC
>JAZRUL010000024.1:0-4561 GCA_045652505.1 Candidatus Onthoplasma sp.
GGGTTCAACACAATATCAACTGTTTCGCCGTTTGGCATATATGGCATATCGCTTTCAGGAAGAACGATTGAGATAACACCTTTATTTCCATAACGACCTGCAAGTTTATCACCGACTTGAAGCACACGTTTTTGAGCGATGAATACTTTTACACTCATATTTACGCCAGCATCAAGTTCGTCTTTGTTCTTTCTAGAAAGGATTTCAATACCAACTACCACACCTTCTTCTCCGTGTTTAACCTTCAAAGATGTGTTCTTAACTTCTTTTGTCTTCTCACCGAAGATTGCTTTGAGAAGTCTTTCTTCAGGAGTCAAGTCTGTTTCACCCTTAGGTGTCACTTTACCAACCAAGATATCGCCAGCTTTAACTTCTGTACCAATACGTACAATTCCGTTTTCGTCCAAGTTCTTCAAAGCTTCTTCGCCGACACCAGAGATATCACGAGTGATTTCTTCGTCACCAAGTTTAGTAGTACGAGCATCACATTTCACAGATTGGATACTGATTGATGTGAAGGCATCTTCTCTCACTATTCTTTGGTTAACCAAGATAGCGTCTTCGTAGTTGTATCCTTCCCAGTTGATGAATGCAACTGTCATATTCTTTCCAAGAGCAACTTCACCCTTGTCTGTTGAGCTTCCGTCTGCAAGAACGTCGCCCTTAGATACCTTTTCACCTTTCTTCACGATTGGTTTTTGGTTGAAGCAAGCTTTTTCGTTTGTTCTTTCAAACTTTCTCAACTTATGATTTACTATACTTCCGTCTGCATATTCCATTGTTATGTAATCTGCAGAAACATATTTACATACACCGTCTTGCTCAGCAAGAACGAGTGCTCCAGAGTCTTTTGCCAACTTAAATTCAAGACCTGTACCAACAACCGGGCTATCAGCCTTGATGAGTGGAACTGCTTGAGCCTGCATGTTTGATCCCATGAGTGCACGGTTACCTGGAGAGTGTTCTACGAACGGGATGAGTCCTGTACCAATAGAAAGTGCTTGACCAGGGCTGAGTTCAACCAAATCAATCATTTCTGCGTCAATCTTTGCAGCTTGACCATTATGACGACAGTTGATAAGTCCAGATTTGATAACATTGTTTTCATCTGTTTTTACAGTAGCTTGTGCGATATAGTGACCTTTTTCTTCATCTGCCATTAAATACACAATTTCGTCTGTAATCTTGTGAGTTGTAGGATTTACTTTTCTGAATGGCGTTTCAATAAATCCATACATATTTATACGCGCATAAGCAGCAATCGAAGTCATCAAACCAATAGGTTGACCTTCTGGAGTTTCAGCAAGACAGATACGTCCATAGTGAGATGGGTTGATATCACGCACTGCAACTGTTGCACGTTCTTTCTTCACACCGCCTGGTCCAAATGAACTCAAACGACGTTTATTTCTAAGGCTAGCCGCTGGGTTGATTTGATCCATCAACGCACTCAATTGGCTTGTTGCCATAAATTCTTTGAAAGTTTTGTTGATAGGTCTAGCATTGATGATTTGACTTGGAGTGATATCAGTCAAGTCACGGCTTTGCATTGCTTCTCTCACTTGAGTTTGCAATTTTGTCATACCGCGTCTGAATTCGTCACGCAATAATTCACCACTTGTTGCAACACGTCTCATTGACAAGTTGTCAATTTCGTCTGTTTCACCAAGACCATCAATCAAGTTCAAGTGATAAGAGATTGTAGCCACCAAGTCATCAAGTGTCACTTGGAAATCTTCAAGTTTCTTTGCATTTGCCTTGATTGCAGCGATCAATTCTTCTTCAGTCTTGTTCTCTTTTTTCAATTCTTCAAGGAATGGAAGGTAAACCAATTCTGTGATTCCACAATCTTTTGGATTGATCTTTGCATAAGCTTTGAGATCAACACGTTTATTACCAACAACTCTAACAATTTTGTCTTCAACCAACACGTCAACAGCATTGATACCAGCATTTTGGATTGCCCACGCTGTGTCGAAATCGATCAATTCACCCTGGCTTACGAAAACTTTCTTGCCAAGTTTAACATCACTTGCAGCAATTTGATCAGTGATACGATTTGCAAGAGACAATTTCTTGTTGAGTTTGAAACGACCAACTTTCTCAAGATTGTAATGTTGAGGATTGAAGAAACGGTCATTAATATATCCCAATGTATTTTCAGGGTTTGGAATTTCGCCTGGACGAGTTCTTCTACTGAATTCGATCAAGGCATCTTCTTGAGTGATTTGAGGTTCTTTTTCAAGAGTGTTCATCATCACTTGGTTGTTTCCAAAGATATCATACAATTCTTCATTTGTGTATCCGAAACATTTCAACAACACACCAGCGCTCATTTTGTAGCGACGTTCAACTGTCACTTTCAAAATATCTCCAGCTGCTTGCTCTGTTTGAACATACATACCATAACTTGGTTGAATTGTTCCAGCGTAGTCCATACGACCATATTTGTTGATTTCACCAGAGAACACAACGCCTGGAGCTTTCACCAATTGGTTGAGAACGCAACGTTCTACACCATTACAGATGAAACCAGCATCTTTTGACATATATGGAATATCTCCCAAGAACACTTCTTGATCCATAATTTGTCCTGTTTCTTTCACCAACAAGCGAACATTCACTTTGAGTGGAACAGTGTAGCTTTGTTGTTTTGTTTTACATTCTGCCCAAGTGTATTTTGGTGTTCTGTCGACAGAATAGCTCAAAAAAGATAACTCGGCTTTGTTCGAGTAATCTACAATTGGGTTAAATTCGTTCAACACTTCACCAATTCCAGTGTTCAAGAACCAGTTGTAAGAATCTTTCGGAATGCTAAGCAAATCCTCCACCACTTCTGGCACTTCTTTTTTGGCGAAGCTGTATCTTACAGCCTTACCACGTTTCAATTTTTTAATGTTGAGTGTGTTTGAATCCATTCATTAACTCCTTATTCAATTGTATTTGGCCACCATTTATACTTTAGTATAAAAATTTCTAAAGATAGTAGGCGACTATTATTCATACTGAGCAATTTTAACACAATGAACAAGTTATGTCAATAGATTTTTATTAAAATTTATAAAAATTTAATATTTTTAATAAATCGACAAAATTTTCATGTTTTTTATGTATTTTTATCGTAAAACACTCATTTTCAAACAAAAAACACCCTTTTGTGGGTGTTTTATAAACTTAATTCTTCCTCGTCTTTATATTCAATACCATTTCCAGGCATGTTTGGTACTTTTATATTTGCTGGTTGGTCTATTTTTTTCACACTAGTTGTCTCTAATTCTTTGTCATGATTTTTGGTTATTTCTATTTGGCGATACAATCCAAAATAAGTATTGTAAGAATCCTTGATTATTGCCCAATTTATATAACTTTCTTGTTTTACAATAACCCAATCTCCAATATATGGTAGATAGTCGACATATGTAATACTTTTGTTAAGTTTGACATCTTTGAGCACTATGCATTCGTTATATTTAAGTACCTTTCCAGCACAAACGACTTTATCTTTAAACACTCCTTCATCAGCCCAATAGGACAACTTATATTCTTGACCTTTAATTTCTATCTCGCTATATACATTAGGCTCATCGTTTGGCTTATATGTATATGTCAATTTCCAATTTTCAATATTTGAACAATCGCCAAATTCATACTCTTTATATAGTTCATCAGATTTTATATTATCCGCAACGTCACCATAGAATTTTTCTTGGTAGATTTTTGATTTTTCTTTGACTTCTTTCAACATGTCATCCATTTCGTTTTGACTTTCACATCTTGGAGAATACACCGCTAAGAGAAGATTATAATCATTTGGAGAAATATTAGCATGTCCATATTTGTCGTCTTTATTCGCCTCGACAAACATTAACGAATTATGCATTACTGTGTTATTTGGATTAACTTTTGTATCAAAATATAAATCTTCAAAACCCATTAAATGCAAAATTTCATGTACCATTGAATAATAAATTTCATTTTCTTTAGCCCCTTCTATTCTTTCCTCACAATAAAAAATTTCGCCATCTATAATTCTGTTTTTTCCCTTTGTGACTTCAGTAGAATTCGCTTGAGCGATCGTATCGAGCCCCACCATTTCTTTTTGGTTTTTGATAGAATATTTTATTCCGTTTGTTCCAATACCTTTTTTCTTAAACTCCTTTTCGCTAACTAGTTTATAATTATACAAAGGATTTATGTCTTGCATTATACCAAACGTATAATCCAAAGATTTTATAGCCACCTCTTTCACTCTCTCATCATATCCATCTTCAAAAGCAACAGGTATTGGTTCACCATCGTTGTGTGCAAACCTAGCAAAATCTCCATCAAAATTTTTAAAATACCTAGAATCACAATCAAGTTCTTCCATATAGTATTCAATTTGTTTATCTTCAGCATAATCAGCACTAGTATATCCACAATCCGATAAAGTATAACTTATTCCGGAACCAAGACCAATAGAAACTGCTATTAGACCTGTCCATGAAGCAACTTCTTTTAAAATTTTTTTCTTAATCAATCCCATAATCAAATAATATCACCATAATTTTGGTTTGTCAAT
>JAZRUL010000025.1:0-12785 GCA_045652505.1 Candidatus Onthoplasma sp.
TGTAAAATATCAACCTGTTGTTTATATTGACGGAATCAAAGCTGAAAATAATATAAGTTCTGACTCTGGTCTTGCGTATAGCGTTGTCAATGATAAAACAAAGTCTATATATACATTCACTGCTTTCCCAACAGGAAAATATGATGGATATGACATTGAAATAAGAATGGAAATAGCCGGACTTGACTTTACTCATGCTTCCGATACTGTTGCCTATGAAGACGAATTTGTTATTGACAAAAAAGTATTGCCACAAGAAATACGTATAAACAACGATGCAAACTATACCTTCGACACAGTTTATATGCAAAACGATGAATATAGTTCAATTGACCTTGTTGTAAATGCTTTCCCATTTGATGAGCAACACATGGCAAGCAATTCAGTTTCTTTGACATCTGACAAGAAAATAACAATCAAATATTCTGGCGTAAATAAAACAATTGACGCCAATGAAAAACTTGAAAATATACCAACAGGAAAACCAATAACAATTACTTTGGATAAAGATGTGAGTGATGAAGCGAAATTAACTTTCTCTATTCAAAATGTACCAAGTGTGTTTGATGGGGTTAATAATACTATAACAACTTATGATAAGATATTCACATTAAAAGGTGAGATGACCGCAAAATCTGTGGCGGTATTTGCAAATGAATCTTGTACAGAACAAAGAACTGAAAATAATCCACTTTTAATCGATGCTAACAACGACACTTATTTCTATGTGAAAGTTGAAGCAAAAAATATTAATAGTTTTGTTCCAAGTACAATAACTCTTGATTCAAATAAGGGTTTGGTGTTTGACAATGGTGAGTCAATATATACTTTGGCTGAAAAAGATATGTTGACAGAAAATGATGAAGATAATACTGCTATATATAGAGTAAATATCAAGAATAGCGAAAATAAACAAGCAAATGGCGAAATAGATGACATTAAAATCAATATTGCTGGATATGGTGTTGGATACACCCTTAAAACAAAAGCAGTAAATACTGTAGCAAATGCCGATTCAATCTTGGTAAAAGAAGCCAACTCTCTTATCACAGATATGAAACCAAATGGTATTTCAAATACTTACTTTGCTCTTGAAAGTGGTGGTGTGGCTCAACTCAAAGTTGTAGGAAATGTTTCTGGATCAGGCGTTGGTTTACCTGAAGCTATAACAGGTGTCAATGTATCTACAAATGAATTATATAATTTGACAGACACTGCTGGCAAATTCTCTACTGATGCAATAAACTTGAAAGACAATGGCAAATCAAATCCAATTCGTTTGGAATGTCTGACTGCAGGAAAAACTCAAGCATTTAAAGTTTCGGCAAGTTATTATAAGTCAAGCCAAGACAATTTGACTATTGAAACAGAAGAAATCGATATTCAAGTTGCTACATATAATCCTATTAAAGAAATAACCTTGTCGACGGCCAAGGACAAGGACGAGATTGTGTATGTAAACAAATACTTCAAACCTGCAGCAACAACAAGCATAAGATTTGAAACTAACAACAATATCACATCAGAATTGAATTTTGACAACTTTGATAAAGCTGGTATTGAAGTAGATTCCGATTTGTCAAGAAACAATATAACAGCAAACACTGTGACAGGTCTTAAAATTTATACAAACGTTTTGCCAAGTACAACGGGTGTTAGTTATTATCTGATGAAGAATAATGTAAAGACGGCTTTGGATGATATAGTAAATACAAATAATGAAATCAAACTTGATGGAACAACACTTTTGAATGGTGATTTCTTTGTTGAATTGAATGGGGGAATTACAGAAAAAGAGATTATTATTTCCTTGGTGGCAACAAGATTTGGCGTGGAAGAAAACGTTGCTCAAACAATCAAAATCAAAGTTTCTGAATACAACAAATCACAAACTGATATCAGTGTTTTTGGATCAGAAGTTATAGATGAAGGAAATCAAAGTAATTATATTTATGTAAATGCTGGCAATGATGTGTCTTTCACTGCTAAAGCGATAAACGACACAAACAACAAATACACAGATTTGGCATACACATTCTACAAAGTAGAAAAAGATGACAAAGGAAATATTCGTTATTCTCAAAGTGGTACGGCTTATCTAGACGACAATGTGACAACAGAAATTGGTGTTGAGGATTATGTTGATGGAACTGAGTATAAAGGTCTTCCGTTGGACGGCGGTGTCACATTAAATGCAAATGATGGTGGCTTGTATGCAATGGATATATATTCGCTTGATTCTTACAATGAAGATACAGGCAAATTTGAAAAAACTGTCCGCTTATTCGTCAATGTCAGCGACGGAACAGAGCAAAATCCTTATATAATAAGAAATGCTGACGATTTCAATAATATTGAAGCAGACAAACACTATGTATTGGGAAGAGATTTTGGCCATAATCAACATAACGAATCTATAATTGAACTTGGAAATGTTAATCCATTGGATAGTTTCGCTGGATCTATCAAAGGAACAGTGGATTATCTAGATTCTGAATTGAAATGCAACAAAACTGTTAGATACACATTGAAGTACACTGCAAATGTGGTTGATGGTTATGCGACATTATTTAAGGCAACAACAAATACTGCAAAATTTGAAAACTTCGATATTGTCACTAATTATAATATACAAAATAATAACGCATTAAATATTGCTGCTTTGGTGGCAACAAATGCTGGAACTATTTCTAATGTAGGATTGACAATCAATAGTTCAACAATTGCTTCATCAGGAAAATTGAACTTTGGTGGATTGGTTGTGGAAAACAGCGGAACAATTGATCTCAAAGATAGCACAATTGTTGTCAAGAAATTGGATATTTCAAATATCGTTGATGAATCTAAAGTTGGTTTGGTGGCGGCAACAAACTCTGGAAATATCTTGGCTGACTACACAGGAATTGAAAGTCTTGATACTCTTGAATTTGACGTAATGGTAAATGTCAATATCAATACAACAAACAATATTAATGTCGGTGGTATTGTTGGATCAATGACTGCTGGATCGATCAAAAACATTTTGATTGGTGGAAGTATCACAACAAATTCTGCTGGTTATCTCGCTGGTATTGCTGCAACTGCTGGTGGAACAATTGAAACAGTAGCATTATTTGCTCTTGATTTGACCGGCACGGGAAATGCTGATGTTGCAGGTATTGTTGCAGCTTCAACAGGTATTGAAATCAAAAACGCAAGAGTTGAGTCTGCTCAAGTGGAATTCACTTCTCTTGGAACAACTTCTGCTGGTATCACTGCAAACGGAAAGATAACAGGTTCTGGAAATAGTGTTGCTGGTATTGTAGCAAATTCAAACGATAATGATACGATAGAGTATGCTGCGGTGGAAAGCTTCATTGATACAATCGGAAATTCTACATATTATATGTTGGAAAATACTACGTGTGCTGTGTATGGTCTTGCAAGCGGTGGAAATAGTATCCAAAAATCATTTGTTGATGCAAATATTGCCGGTGAAACTATTTACTTAACTTCAAACATAACAACAACAATCACATACTTTGTTGGAAATATTAATAAAGATTTTGCAGTATCAACTAATTATACAAGCAATGCAACATATGCAGTTTTGTATAACGATACAAACAAAGTTGAGATTGGAACAATTCCAACTCCTGAAGTAGATGATGAGGTATGGTCAATTGCTGAAAATTATAATAGTGTAAAAAGTGAAGTTTACCCATATTTATTGAAAGACGGAAAACCATTTATGATTATCCGTCCGACAGAACTCAATGCGAACTTGAAAGAAAGCAAACTTGAAGAGTTCGGCTCAATCTATATCGCTGAAAGTCAAGCAGGAATTACAATCAATAAAGTTGATGCAAAATACACAACTGATCATATTGATGAGATTGTTATCATAAACTTCTTGAACGACAAAGACAATCCATTGAACAACGAAAGATTGAATACATACAAAATCAAAGATTTGATTTCTTCATCAGTTGTGCCACCAGAAGCAACAGGTGCAATCATGTTCAAGGTTGTTGAAGGAATGGCAAGAATAGAAAACAACGACACAATTGTATTCCTTGGTGTTAGTGGAAAAAATCCAATTATTGTAAAAGTATATTCAGTCATCAACACAAACTTGGTGAAATATGTTGTGTTCTACACTGAATATGGATACACAAATATAGAGATAAATGAAAACAATATCGAAACAGCAGTTGGTGCTGGTGGTGTTGAATATGAAATAACTATCAATACAGCGCCAAATAGTTCTGCTGAAAGAATTGAATTCAGTGCCGAAAATTTGAAAGAAGATTTCTACAACAATATTTTCGACGCCAATGATAAATCTTCAGATCCAAAAGATTTCATTGAGATTACTTCAATTAAAACAGGTGTAGATGGTGTAGATTCAGATATTATATCGCTCGCTGCTGTCACTCCAACAAACTTGACTGCATTTAATCTTAAATACAATCAAGAAAAAGACTTTGATGGAAATTCGGCTGTTGTAAATGTTGAATTTAAAGTCAAACTCAATCTCACAAAATACTTTGGAAGCGATGTGTTCCCTCAAGATGATGATGACAATGATCAATACCACACTCTCGAAATTCTCAAACTCAAAGTGACAGTTGTGAAGACTGCAACAAGTCTGGTGGTGACAAACAAGCCAAGCCAAATAACAACTGATTCGTCATTGAGTTTCACTGCTGTGATGGAAACAGGATATTTTGGTGAACAAAACAAAGATTCAGTAAATCCTAAAATTGAAAACAATACAGTTGATTTCAACGAAACAGGCAAAGATAGTATGTATTTCACTATTTCGCCAGAGGCAGGTTATGAAGAAAGAGTTCTCAACTTGCTCAAGCAAGCCGGTCTTGTTGTTTCTACTGAAACAGAGTGCAAAAACATTGCATCTTTATTCGAAAACTTTGATATCGACTATACAAAAGAATATAGAGATAGCAAAGCTGTTGGATATAAATACACAATCAAAACAAATTTTGTAAACGAATATAACTATAGATATATAACAGAAGACATTAAATTCAAATTTGTTGTATATTCGGCTTTCAATGCTGATATATATGACAGTTTCGTTGTCACAATCAAACCTACAGCATTGGATAGTGCTGAAATAAAAAATTATACGATTACAGAAATTGAAAGTGATGGCGGAGATGGTTTGTTCAAGTTCTTTGAAATCGAAACAGCTGATTCGTATATAATTTCTCCAGGACATCGTGGCGGAATTATGGTGATCAATCTCGAGCCAAGTTATGCGAATCTTGATTGGGACAAAGTGACTTTCACAAGTACACCTCTTTATGTCCCAGAACTTGGCAGAGAAGTTTATCTCACTTTTGAACAAATCGCATTCAATAAGACAACAGGAAAATACGAAACAGTACCTTATAGTCATTATCATTATGACTCAGAAGGAAAACTCAAAGATATTCAGGTGATTGTTGAAAATCAGGGAATAACTGAAAAAGGTATAAAATTGTTCCCATATTCAGAGACAACAGCGACAGGAACAAAATATACAGGAAAAATCTATATCTATGTTGGATTGACATATTTTGTCGGACTCAAAGATACTATAACAGCGAAACTAACTGCAACTACTATCGACAACGATGTTGAAAAGATTGTTAAGCAAGACATTTCGCTTTTGACACAATATTTGCCAGGAGTTTCAATCTCTTATTCTGGAAATAAAATCAAAGATGGTTATTTGATTCAAGAAAACACATCAAATAATGCTTTGGATGTTGTATTGTATGGATACGAATTTACTCAAGGACCAAAAGTGGAATTTAGTTGGATTGGCGGAGTTGCTGGAGATGAGAAGTATAAAGAGATAGTTATAACTAGTAATACTTTTGAAGATTACAAAGATGTTCTTTATACAAAAACTGGAGAAGAATATACAAGATTGACTTCAGATGCTACTTTTGGACCTACTACTGAATACTTTGTCAATGTATACGATTATGTATCATACAGAACAGACAATAATATTGTACGCAATCTCGACGGCTCAACTTCAATGAGGATATATCTCAGAGTTGCAGAAGGTATACCTTTTGCGTTCGATGCAAATGTTGGCTTGGAACTTACGATGGACGATGGTCAAACAAAAGTTTCAGAAAACGAGAAGGCGAGTTTCTATCCGGTTGATTATATCTTGAGATCGATCAATATCCAAGATATTCACGCTGTTATAAATACAAACAACGATATTGAAATAAATTTCGGTTCAACAAGTACAACAAATGATTATTCAGAAGAAATCTACAACAAATTGATAAACGATCTAGTAAAAGGTACAGATTATTCATTGTTGCTTGACTTATTTAGTTATACAAACAAAGGTAAGACAATCAAGTTCAGTGATGTTGCAAATGATTTGAATAATGATTATCCAGAATTTGATGTCAAGTTCATAACTTATACTGACAGAGATGGCAAAGTAAGTAAATATGTGACAATTTTGGCACAGAATACAATAAACACAACCGTGACATTTACACTCAATTATGGCTTCGAAGATTTGGACAACAACGGAACATATGAACTTGTATTCAATAAGGATAGTTATACATATACTACTACATTCAATTTAAGAATAGATTCAACAACAACTGAAGAAAATGCGATTCCAATCGATACAGCAGAAAAATTCGTTGACTTCATGACGAATGGCAAAGGGCAAGATTTCATTTTGATCAGCGATATAGTCCTTGAAGATTATACTCCGATTGCTACAGAGATCGCCAGCCTTGATGGTAATAACAAAGTTATCAAAATCAAGAGCTTTGCGACTAGCTCAGAGGCAACAGCCAACTATGGTTTGTTCTCAAGCTTTGGAACTTGCACAGTGGCAGGTCAAACTAGACAATCAATTCTTAAAAACGTTGTTGTAGACTACAGCGAAATCGAAGATATAATCGCACCGACTACTACGACACAAATCGTGTTCGGTGGATTGGTTGCAAACAATCATGGTGGATTGATTTATAACAGTGATATTATCAACCTTAGCAATAACGAAAAATCGATCAATATATTCTTTGATGGCGGAAGCACAAGAGATGACAAAATCATATTTGGCGGATTGGTTGGTATAAATAATACAGCTAGTGCGTTTAAATCTATGATAACAAACTCACGAGTTGGAAGAATCGGATTCACACAAGTCTCTGTTGATACAGAAGGTAATGTCAGTGAAACAAATAGAAGAACAAGCAAAATCACATTTGTTCTCGGAAACGCTGAAGCGAACAATGGTTATGTTGGAATATCAGGTGCGTTTGCAGGAGAAAACCATGGTGTAATTGCTTCTTCATATGTAGTAAATACAAGTTTATTCAACTATTCGACAACAGCAACACAAAGCAAGACAGCTGGTTTTGTTGCTGAGAACGAAGGAGAGATTGCATATAGTTATGTGCAAGCTGATCCAAACACAATGACGAACAAGAATCCATATTCGACAGGTGCAAAGATCAAAGCTGTGACTGACGGAAAGGTGGCAGGATTTGCATTCACAAATAGCGGAGAAATCAACAATTCATATGCCAATACAATGTTGGAATCGAATGCAAACTTCATTTCAGGATTTGCTTTTGAAAATTCTGGAGTTATAGAAGAATGTTATTCAGCATGTACTATCAATGCAATTGGAGGATCTGATGCTTCAGAACAACCGTTCATTGGAAGTTTGGATGGCAAAACAACAAATTCTACAGGCGAAATTATCAATAGCTATTACTATAAAGATAAAGACAATTTCGACCTAGATAGTGTTCCTAAAAAGATAGGATCAAATCAAGCAACAGGATTGAGTTTGACCAACTTCAGAGATCCAGAAATGTTGTACGGCTTTATGTTCGTGTTGGCAAATAGCGATACTGAGAGTGAGCAAGGTGTTTGGTCGTATTACACTCAAGACGGCAAGTATAGATTGTTGCCAGAACTCACTTCAACAAATATAATTGCTACATCATATAGATATTTGGCAAGTAGTGACGGCGATGAATATAATTATACCAATGCGACTCGATATGAACAAGGTAGCAAGAACAATCCTTATATTATTAGAAGTGTTGAAGAATACAACCAAGTGATGACTGCAAATGGTTTGAAATCTACAGCACATGGATATATCAGAATAATCAGTGATATAGATTTCACAGGAAAGGCTGTATCAACTCACT
Source organism: Candidatus Onthoplasma sp. (assembly GCA_045652505.1). GTDB lineage: Bacteria > Bacillota > Clostridia > Christensenellales > UBA1242 > Onthoplasma. Next base: position 8,205 of record JAZRUL010000025.1, read on the forward strand.
CAAATTTCGTTTTGGGTGATGCATCGAATAGATCAGTGACAAGCATTGATGGTAATGGAATGACTTTGAGCGGAATTTATCTTGACGCTCCGAGCAAGAATGTTGAATCAATTGGATTCTTTGCAGAAATCAAAAATGCTTATATCAAGAATTTGAATTTTGAGTTTGACAAAGCACTTTATAGTGACAAATTCAGCTCAATCAGTGTCAAATATTCTGGTGGTCTTGCAGGTAAGATAGAAAATTCTGTCATAATCAACATTTCTCTTGATGGAGACGAAACCACACTTGCTGGTTCTAATGCTGTCGGTGGTTTGGCGGGTGCTGTGACAGGAAACAGCTTGCTTTATGGAATAGACTCGAATTTGAGTGTCATTGCCACAGAGCACGATACAGAAGGAAAATATTATATATATTATTCAGAAGATGAATTTAACCAAGCCAAAGTAGGATTCTCAGGCAATTATTCTGAATATATTGCCAAATTGTGTTATGCAGGTGGACTTGCAGGAATTATTGATATTTATCCTAGAGGAAATGAGACTTATAACATTGCCTACATTAATATCAATGGCGATCAAATGGCGACAACAGAAAGTTCGAATATTTATGGTGACTATGTCGGAGGTATCGCTGGATATGCAGGCCAGGGAACTTCAGCATTGAAATTGAAATACAATACAGGCACACAAGACAAAATCACAGGTGGATATGTCGCTGGTGGATTGTATGGTATAAGCATGGGTAAAATCGTGGCTTCTCAAGTGACAGCAACCGAAGGAACAAAAGAAGACGAATCGAACACTCAATACGCATACGATACACAATTCGGATCTTATATAATAGGTTTGAACAATGGATCAACTGCAGAATTGAACAAAGCCGGAGTTGGAAACTTATCCCTTATCAGTTCAACTTATTACGCTGGTGGATTGGTTGGTATTGGTATCAACACAGATATCAACTCAAGCTACAGCAAAGCAAGTTTCAAATCTTCACAAGTTGTCGGCGGACTCATTGGTGTGTCAGTTTCATCAAAAATCATATATTCATATGCAGTCACTTATGTGAATGTCGATTTGGATACAATCAACAATAGCTCAAGCGTTGATACTGATGGTATTGCATTGCAGAAAGTCGGTGGACTCATCGGTGTTGCATACGGAAAAGAAAGCAAAGATAGAAATTTATTAACAGGTATCAATCCTTCACAAGCATGGTTTGATATATATAATAAAATATCAGACTCAGACAAAGTTGTACATTCAGATTATGATTACAACGATGTGCAATTTACATTCTCAACATTGCTTGTAGATCACACATTGTTTGAATCTACAGACGCAACAATAAAAAACGAAATGAGCAAGATCAAGTTTGACTACGTATCTGCGGATTATAAATATGACGATGGCAAAGATGTATATACAGCAATAAAGAGTGGATCAGGTGACAATAAGCTCTCAACAAGCAGTCTTGATTATGTTTATGTAGGATTTATCAATTATGGCGACGAATATTTAAGACATATCACATGTCTTGGAGAAAATGCTACAAATGAACAAGTGATGAATGTTGTTAAAGTTGATCTATATACTCTTTATGATGTAGACTATCAAGAACATGAAGATATATTTGATACAATATTCTCTGCATGGCCAACTAATTATTGGACCACAACAATGTATGAGAGATATTTCCCATTGCTCATAGATCAAGTTCCAACTGACAGAATTGAGATCAAATCTGCTGCAGATGTTCATTTGATTGTAAACAATCCTAGCGCTGACTTTATTGTCATGAATGATATTGATATGTCAAAATCAAAATACACTGGTGATACTACAGATAGCATTGTCAAGAAAGAATTTACAGGTAGTATTATAGGTGATCCTGACTTGACTTACATACCAGCGTTCTATAATATCGAAATCACAAGTACAACCGAAGGAAGTAATGTAGGATTCTTTGCTTCAAGTTCGAATGCAGAATTTACCAATTTGACATTCTGTTATGGAAACGGAACTAATGCTGGAATCAATTTGGGTGGCGATAATAATGTAATTGGTGGATTGGTGGCAAAAGACGAAAATTCTACGATCACGAACATAAATGTTTGGTCGGGATCTTACAATATAGATAGTCATAAACTCAACAGTGATGCAACTGAACTTGTAAATAATAATGATGACATAAGTACTCCTGAATTTGAAGGAGAAACAACTGCTATATTCGGTGGTATTGTTGGAGATGCAAAGAACACATCAATTTCGGGATCTAATTTCAATGCCAACGTGACATTGAATATGGCGAAAGAAAATGCCACTGCATATTTTGGTGGACTTGTTGGTAGAGCAAACTATGAAGACAACGCGGATGATTTCGAAGAGATCGAAGGATTTGCAAAACCTACAAATATGTCGATCAGATCTTCGAGAGTAGAAAAAACAACATTCAATATTAGTTATAGTTCCAATGCATACATTGGTGGAGCTGTTGGTGAACTTGAATCAGCAGTTTTGGCAAACGTTGAAGTAAGCAACATATTCACATTGAATGGACAAGATGGAACTGTTGACTTTGGTGGACTTATTGGAACTGCTACAAATAATGCAAACAAATTGACAATCAAGTCAAATGATGTGAAAAATTCGACATTGAATGTTTCAACTGCGAAAGAATTAAACGGTCACATTGCGGGACTTATTGGATACTATTCAAATAGTTATGATGCAACTGAAGACATTGACAATCCAGGAGCAAAAGTTGACACAGAAATCTATATGTCAAATGCTGATGTTGATATTACGTTTGAAAGAGCTAAATTCAATTCATTATATGTCAGCCAAGGTATAGCACAGGCCAATGGAAACAATGTTGCTCTCAGAGGTTGTCTATTCGCTGGCTCAATCATAGAATCAACAGATTGTGCAATAACAAATATTCATGCTGCAGGTGCAGTTGCTTACTCAAACGCAACAACTCTAACATTGCAAGAAGTAATGTCAACAACTGATATTACCCTAGGTTCAAGTAATACTGCAATGTTTGTCTCTGGTGGATTGATTGCTGAGGCAGAAAAAGCAACAATCAATTATTGCGTGTCAACAGGAAGAATTGTTCCGACAACTTCATCTTACAACAAAGGTGGACTAGGCGGAAGTGCTGACACAATCATCTTGATTGGTGGTTTGGCTGGTTGGATCAAAGAAAAGACAAATAATGCTTCAGACATAATGAATTCATACACTCTCACAAGTATCATCACTGATGGTCTTGGAGACGATGTATTGCAAGGTTATGGTGCAAATCCAACAACTGATAAAGATGGAAATATTACTTCTATAAATAACGTTGTGAGAATCAATGCATTGTTTGGTGAGTCGCCATATACAAATGACAATATCAGCAATGTCTTCTATTCGACAGACTTTGCTCTGGCTCCAGAAGACAGCAAGTTGGGTACAAACTTGCCAGCTTATGAAATGGTTTATGGATCAAAGCAACAAGTTTACAAAGGTGTGACTAAGGGCGGAGCAGAAAAGATTTGGGCATTGACTTATGGCAGTGGTGTGTCACAATTGCCATATTTGGCGAGCTTAACAACAACATTATGCACATATAATATATTGTCAGGTGTAGATGTTTACAACTACGATATGGGATATACAAATCAACTAGGCTCATCTTTACAACCTGTTATTATAGATCAGGCTGACTATACATTTGGTACAGACTTTAAATATTACTTAATTATTGGTTCTGAAAATGGTAAACTTCAAGATTCATCAAATAATTATTCTGGGCTTAAATTCCAAGAATCATTGAATGGTATCTTGATTGGTGCTGAAGGCGAATATATTGTAGACATTGCGAACATGGATGAATATGGAACAAATTCTGTGTATGGCGTAGTTCCTCACGTAAACATTGGCTCAGCAGTGTCAAATCTTCATATTACACTTGGAACTTCAAGTGAAATTGATTTGAAAAACAAAGAAAATATTGGATTTGTTGTTGGAAAGAACGATGGTGTCATCTTCAACTGCTCAACTCAAGGTATTGGAATTACATTTAAAGAAACTTCAAATATAGGTATGATTACACACACCAATAATGGTATGGTGTCTTACTCATATTCAACTGTGGAAGTCATTAGTGCAGAAAATACAACAATCTCAGGTGTTACATTTACAAACGAAGGAAAGATGCTTTCAGATTACTTCATTGGTTATATTGCAAAAGGAGAAAATGAAGCTCAATCAGCAGCAGGTTTGATTTATGGCTTTGGAACAGATTCTTATACTTACAATTGCTATATGTCAGGCGTGATTAAATGTAGTATCAGTAAGAATGGAAATAGTTTCACAGCAACAGCATTCGGTGGCAAAAATACCGGTGCTGACAACTTTGTTGATCAATGGGCAAATCTTGAGTTTGATGAAACCGGAGTTGTTCAATCAATTGACACTGTCAACTTAATGGCTGGATCAATCAAGACAAATGGACATCTAGCAGGAAATTGGACAACTATTATAGATGGTGCAATAACAGAGACTGACGGAGTGAAAACATTTAAGG
>JAZRUL010000026.1:0-8615 GCA_045652505.1 Candidatus Onthoplasma sp.
GTATCGAATTCTGTCACAAGATCGGTCTTGACTATGTTTCTTGTAGTCCATTCCGCGTTCCAATCGCAAGACTTGCAGCAGCACAAGCAAATATAAAGTCTCCAAGACAATAGAGAGATTAAAAAGTCAACATTAAGTTGACTTTTTTCTTTTGTTAAGATAAAATAAAATTATAGGAGAAATTATTATGCAAAATTTTGAAAAAAATAAGTTGAAAGAAAAATTTGCAAATTTTGTTGATATATACGCAAAGAAAAATAATATGACTTTTTCAGAGGCTTTTCAAACTTTGAAAGATATAGGCAGAGCAGAAGGTGCAAGAACTGATGATGAAGCACTTATAAAAGCAATAAAAAAAGAAAGAAAACTTGTTCGTTTGGTTTCAGAGATAAATCAAATCAACAAAACAATCAGTGGCAAAATACCTACAGCAAAAGAGACAAACGAAAAATTGAAAAGAAATGTAGAAATGACAAGAGATGACAAATTGATAGAAGAAATCAAATCAAGATATATTGGGGGAGACATTTAATGAAAATTATTTGTTTTGCAGGTCCAAATGGTAGTGGTAAAAGTACTATTGTAAATAAATTTATAGATGATGAAGCGTTAAAAGATTTAAAGTTTGTAAATGCAGATAATATTGCAAGGGAATTTTTTTCACATATTGAAGATTCTTATAAAAGAAACAAGATGGCAGCAATTTATGCTGATAGAGTTAGGAAAAAATTATTAGATGAAAAAGAAAGTTTTATTTTTGAGACGGTTTTATCTGATAAGAATTCAGATCATAGCAAATTCAAGTTTTTGAAACAAGCAAAAGATCAGGGGGCATATATTATAGTTGTGTATGTATTGACAAGAGATCCAGATATAAATGTAGAGAGAGTGTCAAAACGTGAAACTGAAGGCGGACACGCTGTTCCTGAAGATAAAATTCGTTCACGATATCAAAAATGCATTGATATATTGCCTGAAGTTATTGATTTGAGCGATAAAGCAATCATAGTTGATAATACTGAAAAATTCAAAGTGTTATTACATAAAAATGATAGAGATTTACATATTATGGATATAACTGAAAAGGAATATCAGTTTGTTGTTGAAAATGTATGTAATAGATTAAAATGTGATTATTACATATCGAATTTGAGTGCAAACAACACGACAAAGTTGATAGAAAATAATTTTTTCGATAATGAAACGATAATATAAAAAAGAGCAATATAATTTATTGCTCTTTTTGTTTTATATATTTGTATTCTTGCTATTTTCTTTTTCTTGAATATATGAAACGAAATCTTCAAAAGAAAGATGTCCATTGATTGTATATTCATCTTTTTGTATGTCTTTTTTCAAAGTTATATCTTCGCCTTCTGGTAATTCATTGCGGTATACTTCTTCAATATATTCGAGATCTTTATCATTATGAATTATACCAAATGGTGCAAGAACACTTGATAATGAATCTGTTTTGAATTCAACGACAGGACGTCCGTTTATAGTAAATGATGATTTTACAACCCAATATTTTTCTGATTTTTTATCTTTCATGTCATGTGTTAAATACATATAGAAAGAATCGAGTAATGATAACGTATTTTTGTCTAATTTCATAATTTTCTCCTTTGATATTTTATAACAAGTTTAATATACCACTAAAAATTCTTAGTGTCAAGGTATTTACTAAGAAAATTTAGTAAAATATTTGTAATATGAAAATATTTGCAACAAGACTTAGAGAATTGAGAACGGAAAGGGGACTCTCTATGAAACAATTGGCAAAGGCATTAGAAACAACTGATGCTGCTATTTCCAATTGGGAAAATTCTGTAAATGAGCCCAAAATCTCATATCTCAAAGCGATAGCAATCTATTTTGGTGTGACGACTGATTATTTGTTAGGATTGGAAAATTAAAAAACAAGTCTAAAATTAGGCTTGTTTTTTGTTTCGATAATAATATTTTTTACTTTAATCTTGTTATGCCGATTCCGTCGCCGATGTTTAGAATTTCTGTTTCGAAGATTGGATTATTAGTGATTTCTTCAATATAATTTTTGAGTCCTTTGATCATTGAACGACAACCGCGACTCACGGGAATTTCGCCTGTCACCATGCCATGAAAATGTAAATTGTCAGCGATGATAATTCCGCCTTTATTTAAGATCTTCACGAGATAGGGAAGATAGTTGATATATTGACCTTTTGGTCCGTCAAGATAGATGAAATCGTATTTTTTATTGCAGTTTTTGAGATATTTTATTGCATCAGTCAGATAACAAGTAATTTTGTTTTCTAGATTATGTTCATATATATTTTTCTTTGCCAAATTGTATCTATCTTCATTGATTTCGAGAGTGTCGATATGTTCGCAATTTGTATTTTCAGCCATAGATATTGATCCATATGCAATTGCTGTGCCAATCTCGAGAATTTGTTTTGAATTGCTTTCGTTGATAGTTTTGCAAATAAAAGATAATGTGTCATCAAGAGTGATAGGCACATTATTTTCATTTCCATATTTTTTTATGTTTAAATCAAAATTATTCATTAGTTTGTCTCGATAATAATAGGTACAATTAAAGGTTTACGTTTCAATTTCTTGTTGAGATAGTTTGTAAGAGCCTTCTTGAGTGATAATTTCACGTTCATATAATCACGAGCGCGAAGAGCATCAGGGTCAACACTGTGTTCGATTGTGTTTTTTGCATCTTCGAGCCACGTTTGAGCTTCGCCCATATAAGTAAATCCACGAGATACAATTTCAGGACGAGAGTTGAGAACACCTTTTGCTGCATTTACGTTCAAGATAATGATACACATACCGTCTTCGCTGAGTTGTTTACGTTCCTTCAAAACATTACTTTCCATTTCGCCAATTCCGGCACCGTCAACAAGACGACTGCCAAAAGGCACTTGACCTGTTGCTTGCAAAAGATTTTTATTTACTTCAACCTTCATACCAAGCATAGGGAGAAGAATATTGTGTTTATCCATACCAACAGAAATCGCTGTCTCGCGTTGAGCAAGCAAATGTTTTTGTTCTCCGTGAACAGGAATGAAATATTTTGGACGAACAAGGTTGAGCATAAGCTTCATTTCTTCCTTGCAAGCGTGACCAGAAGCATGCACTTCTTCGAGCTGGCTATAAATAACCTTTGCGCCAAGCATAATCAAGCGGTTGATGACATTGCTGATTGATTTTTCATTTCCTGGAATTGGACTACTTGAGAAGATAATAGTATCATTTTCGCCGATTTCAAGACCTTTGAATTCGCCATTAGCCATACGACTTAAAGCGCTGTTAGGTTCGCCTTGACTTCCTGTAGAAAGTACAAGGATTTCGCTGTCTTTGTAGTTTTTCAACTTGTCTGCTTCGATGATATTTTCACGATTGAGTTTCATTTCGCCGATTTGGCTTGCGACGTCAGTCACATTGACCATGCTTCGACCAGCAAACATGATTTTTCTCTTGTATTTTTCAGCAAGGGCAATAACTTCTTGTACACGGTCTACGTTTGATGCAAATGATCCGACAACAATACGTCTGTCTTTGTTTTCCATAAAGAGTTTGTCCAAAGTTTGACCAACAACACGCTCAGAGAGAGAATAACCTTCACGCTCTGCGTTTGTTGAATCACTCATATAAAGCAATACACCTTTTTTGCCAAGTTCAGCAAAGGAGTGGAAGTCAAATTTTTCGTCATAAATAGGTGTCAAATCAATCTTGAAGTCACCAGTGTGAACTACCATACCAACAGGGGTCTTGATTGCCAAAGCAAAAGCACCAGGGATTGCGTGATTCACGTGAATAAACTCGATTTCAAAGCAACCAAGAGTGATCTTTTGTTTTGCTTTCACAGCAACAGTCTTGTATTCAACACGTTTGTGTTCTTCCATCTTCTTTTTGATGAGACCACAAGTCATTTTGCTTGCATAAATTGGGGCTTTGATATCGTTGACAACGTATGGAACACTACCAATATGGTCTTCGTGTCCGTGAGTGATCAAGAAACCGCGGATTTTGTCACGATTTTGCACGAGATAAGTGATGTCAGGCACAACCAAGTCGATACCCAACATGTCAGTAGAAGGGAACATAACACCGCAGTCAATGACGATGATATCTTTTCCGTATTCCAAAACGGTCATATTTTTACCAATCTCGCCGATACCACCAAGGAACATAACTTTGAGATTGTTTCCTCTTGATTTTGGCTTGTTTAATTCTTCGCCGATGTTCTCATCAGAATAAACCAATTCAATGTTGTCGTTATTTGGATTTTCAACCTTTTTTGCCTTTGGTGTTGTTTTGTTTTGGGTTGGTTTTTTTGCTGTATTTGGGCTGGTTTTTACTGATTTAACAGGTTTTTTTGCTCCAAAATTGTTCTTTTTGGGTTTGAAATCTTTGTTCGTTTTTACACTTGAGTCGAACTCCTCACTTGAAATTAATTCTTGCATAATTCTCCTTTAAAATAATAAATTTCTTTTGGTTTACGCACCAAAAAAGCGTTAAAATCAACATAATTGCAATGCAAAATCACATGGGCATATTTTCGACAAAAAATCGTCAAAAAACGCCATTGCAACTTAAAATTTGCATAAAATATTAAGAAAATATATATAAAACTGTCAATGCAGCTATGTTCAAAAAATCTTTTATTACGATTATTATAGCACAAAAAAACTATAAGTCAAGCAAAATTTTGTCTTATTTTGTAGGTATTGACTTTATATATTGGTTGCAAATTGAAAAAATTCTGCATCAACGCAGAATTTTATTCGAAAGTTATTGTCAAAGTCTTTGTTGCCAAGTCACCATAAGATATGGTAAGAGTGAAAGTTCCTTTAATACCAATATATTCAATGTAAATATAAAGTGTATCACAAGTGACATTGCACATTGTTGGATCTGATGGTTGAGCAGTGACTGCTTGATAGTAGCATAATTCGCCGTTATATAAAACTTCGTAATGTAATTTGAACTTTGTTTTTGTGTTATCAATTGCAAAAGTTATATTTTCACTATCATAATTGATAATTTCAATAGTATAACCATTTTCTTCTGGAATTGTTGGGTCTTCTGGCACGCTCGGATTATCTGGCTCTTCCGGGTCAGTCGGTGTTTCTGGTTCAGTAGGATCTTCAGGGTCAGTCGGTGTCTCTGGTGTTGTTGGATTTTCAGGGTCAGTCGGTGTCTCAGGATCATTAGGGTTTTCTGGATCTTCAGGTTCAGTCGGTTCTTCTGGATCAATTGGATCTTCAGGCTCGGTTGGTTGTTCTGGTTCAACAGGTATTTCAGGATTTACAGGAGTTTCAGGATCTTCCGGCTCGGTAGGTACTTCAGGCTCAATTGGGTCTTCAGGTGGAGTGATAACAGGTGGCTCAATTGGGTCTGGAACTAATGTATTTGCTGAAATTAAATTTGAGTTGAACACATATTTATAGAATTCAAAATCAAAAATAAACGACAAACGTATTGAAGTAGGAGTAGTGGTTGAAATATTGTTGTTTTCAATTTTTACATTATCTTGCAAGCAAATGATATTATAAGGATTATTAATATTTATAGCATACAGGTCTGATAGAGGAGTTTCTTTGTTGTTTTGGATAATTGTCTGCTTGGTTGAAACAAAATTCAAAGTTCCTTTTTCAACAACGTGAGCAACAAGAGTGTCGTATATATCATAATTCTTTCCCGGAACAATAAATTTGATATAATAAAAACCGGTTGAATTGGCGGAAATATTTTTATGATTTAGTTTAAGATTGTTTGGATCGGTTCTGGTGGTTTTTGTGTAGATCTCAACTTTCAATTCGTTGATCATTTCTGCTGGTTTAACGCTGATATAATTTTCTGGCAAAACGATTTCATCACCAAGTTCAAATGTAATTTCTCTTGGACAATTCAGGCTGATTGAAGTTGCATAGTCGCCATTTTGTGAAAATTTTGGATAAAAAATCAGGAATAAAATTATTCCTAGAATTATCACTGCGGAATATATTGCGAAAAAGATATTCGATTTCTTCACAATATAAGAATAATATAATTACCATATTTTGGCAATATAAATGTCGAATTTTGTCGAAAAATAATCAATAATCTTCGTCGCTGACACGAGTAATTGCTTTGTTGCCGAATTTTTCTTTGATTTTATCGATTGCTTTGCATAGATTTTCTTTTTTGGTATTGGCAAAAAGATTGCTCTGTATTTGTTCATCGCGGGTTATAAGACTTGATGTACAGATTCGAATTGCTCGTATTGGAGCAAATTTTTCTCCAACCAACGAGTTGAAAATTTCCAAAGCATATTTATACAAATCATGTTCATTGCTGAAATAACATGGTTTGCTATCTTGAGCAGATAGGTGAGTGAAATCAGCAAATTTTATATCCAAATGAATTGTCTTTGCCATGAAACCATGATGACGGAGCCTTGATGAAATTTTTTCGCTAAGAGAGTGCAAAAATTCTTTGATTTGCTCCATAGTTGTCATGTCTTTTGGGGCAGTGGCGCCGTTGCCAACACTTTTGATATCTTCTTCTTTTGGCGTGATGAGTTGATTGTCATTAATTCCGGACACAGCATTGTGCATATAAGTCCCTACAACTCCAAAGCGGTGTCGCAGAATTTTCTCGTCCATATTGTATAGGTCGAAAAGAGAATAGATATTCATATCGTGCAACTTTTTTGCAGTATGCCGTCCAATCATAATCATATCTTCGATTTTCAGTTTTTTGATAGTTTCAATATGGTTTTCTCTGTCAATAACGGTGAGTCCTTTTGGCTTTTTCATGTCGCTGCCGAGTTTGGCAAGAGTTTTGCCGAAACTTATACCGATTGAAACCGATAGTCCCAATTCATTGTAAATTCTATCTTGAATTTTCTTGGCAAGTTCAATAGGTGTGCAATTGAAAAGTTTGAGACTTCCCGTCACGTCAAGCCAGCATTCATCAATTCCAAAAGGTTCAACAAGATCGGTGTATTGATAATATATGGCTCTCACTTTTTCGCTGATTTCATTGTATTTATCAAAGTGTGGAGCGACGCAGATGAGAGTGGGGCATTTTTGCTTTGCTTCCCAGATGACGTCACCCGTTTTGACACCAAAAACCTTTGCCAAATAATTCTTGGCAAGAATGATTCCTGTTCGCTTTTCTGGATTGCCAGCGACAGCGACTGCATAATTTTTGAGGCTTGGGTTGAGAATACATTCAACCGAAGCATAAAAATTGTTCAAATCGCTATGGAAAATGACTCTATCAGACACTTTGACTCCTTAATAGCAATATTATACAACCAAAATTTATAAATTGCAAGCAAAATTCGAACATTTGTTCGACAATTGAAATATAAATTAAGTTGACTGATATTTCTTAATGTGATATAATGAAAATATGGAAAATATTAAGTATAAATATGCTGAAGTTGAGAATTTTGAATTTTTAAAAGATGTTTTTTTAAGCAAGATCAAACAAATGAGAGGGAATATACCTGATGGATTTGACAATGAAATATTTTTATCCTCATTTATGAAAATATATGATTTTTTGATAAAAAAATATAATAACATCAAAATCTCAAAGAATTCAATTCCAGACGTGAAAAGATTTGAAGAAAGAGAAGAATATACAGTAAGTCAATTTATTTTCAATAGAATTGTTAATAATATCGATAAAGTCATTGTAGATAAGGAACTAGATGAAAAGACAACTTGTGGTGGAAGATATTGTGCGCAAGATAAGACGCTTGAAATTTTCCCTAAGAATATTAAACAAGCAACCAAATTTGAATTTGAGAAGTACAAAACTTTAAACTTTGCAAGTGAAGAAGATTTCAATAAAATGGTAACCGAGTATTTTATTATTCACGAATTGATACATTCTATTTCTTTTGATGAATTATCTATTGGATTTAGATCTAATGAAGAATCGGTTAGTATCAACGAAGGATTCACAGATAGTTTGGCATTAGATATATCTGGGTTTGGAGAGTTTTTTCAATATTTGCCACAACGACTTGAAGATAATTTTTTTATGTTGCCAAAAAATAGTATAAGTTCTTATACCGTTGAAACAAATGTTGCAGATCTGATTAGAATTGCATCAGGAAAAGATCTTACGATACCGTATTTGATTTGTGGAGAAAAAGTCAAGTGGGCAAATATCAATAAAGACTTTGATGAATCTTGTTATCCATTAGAAAAAGGACAGGATATTTATAGTTTTTTAGAAAAAGAGATATATCAGATTGCAAATAAAAATTCTATATTATCGAATAAAGAAAAAATAACAAGACTGCAAAATTTGCAAGGATATTTGATAGAAGATATTGTAAAAAATAAATATAATAAACAATTTATCAACAAAGTGATTGAAAAAGGTGTCACAAAGGAACAATTAGAGCAATATGATAAAGATATCAATATGATAATAAACAAAATTGTTTTGTCATTTCCAGAAAAGACAGCAAAACAAATTTTGGATTTAGGTGCTCAAAGTTTGGAAATTTGGAATATAGAGAAGGTAAAAGAATTGGTAAATAATGGTAATTTAGAAAATACGAATAACGTGCAGAGTTTAATAGATTTGTTGGAAATCAGAGTGGAATT
>JAZRUL010000027.1:0-6171 GCA_045652505.1 Candidatus Onthoplasma sp.
TGTTGTTTTATTATTCATGGTGCTTATTCATGAACTTGGACATTATATTGCAGGAAAGATACTTAAGTTCAAGATAAATGAATTTAGCGTTGGATTTGGACCAAAAATTTTACAAAAAAAGAAGAAAAACGGAGAATTGATAAGTCTTAGAGCGTTTCCATTAGGTGGTTATTGCGCATTTGAAGGTGAAGGCGAAGATGGGAACAAAAATCCCGAAGCTTTCAACAATCAAAAACCTTGGAAAAGGTTGATAGTATTATTTAGTGGTGCATTCTTCAATTTGTTGAGTGCAATAATATTTTCTTTTATACTACTTTTAACATCAGGATTCGATCTTGTAGAAGTCAAAAAAGTTGATCCAAATTCAATCAATTATGGTTATCTTCAACAAGGCGACGTAATATATGGTGTTGGAGACGAAAAAATAAATTTTGTATCAGACGACTATTTTGCATCCCTCATTATAGATGATTTTGACAAGTATTCTGGTGATGATCTACAAAGTGAATATTCTTTCATTGAAAATGGAAAAACCTATTATATGGTGAAAGAAAATCAGACATTTATGATTGAACGTGACGGCGAAAAGATGACCGTTTCAGGCTTTGTAAATGTATTTTATAATGAAAAAGGTGAGTGTGCCGGTTGGACCTTGATGGAAAGTGAGGAAGATACAAAGGAATTCTCACTGAAATCATATAAATATTCATTCTTCGAAGCATTGCGAGAATGTGTGCCATTTACTTTTAAATGGGCATGGAAAGTATTGGTTATATTCGGTCAATTGATCACCGGTCAGTTGTCCTTGACGTCTTTAGGTGGTCCTGTCACAACAATCAAGATATTAGCTGATCAAACATCGCAAGGAACACTCATGATTTGGTTGCCTCTGATTGCAGTCAATTTGGCTGTTTTCAATCTGTTGCCTATACCTGCACTTGATGGCTGTCAAATGCTGTTTGTGGGCATAGAATGGATAAGGAAAAAACCGCTCAAACAAGAAGTTATCAATATGATTAATAATATTGGCTTGTTATTATTGCTTGGATTTGTGATAGTTATAGATATTATTCAAATGCTAGTGTGATTTAGTTTTTAGATAAAGGTTGACAATGTCGACCTTTTTTGATAAAATCAGACAAATGAATTTAGTAGAAGTATTGGATAAACTATATTATGGATTGAAATTCAAAGACGCAGTATATATCGAGAAAGAGAACAAATGCGTTGTCAATTTTTTGTACAATCCAGCGACTTTTACGCCAGATGATGAGAACAAACAAACAATATTGAATAAACTCAAAGACGTTATTGGCACATTTGTGAAGATTGAACTCGATTTCACATCTTGTCCTTTGGATAAACGTGCAATTGCCAATCATGTTTATACAACAATGGTCAACATTTTCCCTGCGATATCAAAGAATTTTACATACGACGATGTGTCTGTTGAGATTGATGCAATGAAGGTTTATATCAAACTCAGACTTTCGCCTTCAGCATATAAATATGCGCACGATTTAAGCCGTGAAGAACTTATTGCAAACAAATTGTCAGAGAGTTTTTTAGCAGAATTTGTTGTTGAATTACAAGAAAAATCAGATGAAATTGGTCACGAAAATGTTATGCAAAACACAGCAGAATTCTATTCAAGCATCAAGGAAGCGGAAGAAAAAGTTGTATATAAATTATCCGAAGTGACAAATATTATTGGCAAAAATGATTATACTCTGGCAAACGATTTCACCAAAATCAAATCAGAGATTGACGGAGTTGTTGTTTGTGGAACAGTGAGCGGAGTTCAAAAGAGATCTTTCAAGAAAACATATACAAAAAATGGTGAAACCAAAGAGATTGAAAAACATTTTTATACTTTCACGATAAACAACAATAATAAATTCCTTCGTTGCACAATTTTCCCAAAACAAGCAGATGAACAGAAAGGTGAATTGATCGAAGATGGCATGAAAGTATGTTGTTTTGGCTCGTTCAAAGATTATAAAGGCCGACTTGATTTCACTGCAAATTCTATTGCTCGTTGCGAATACGTTAGAGAAGAGATAAAAACAGGTTTTAAGCATGTCAACGAAGAATATCACACAGTTTTTCCAGTGGAGTTTGTTGATTTTGAGCAGACAAGCGTGTTTGATGAAGAAAAATCATTCCCTGGCTCATTCGTTGTATTTGACCTTGAGACAACCGGGCTTGATGGAACACATGATGAAATAATTGAATTTGGTGCTTGTAAGATAAAGGACGGAAAAATAGTTGAATTATTCTCAACTTTTGTAAAACCGACAAAACATATATCAAGAGAGATTACTGAACTAACAGGTATAAACGACGACATGGTCAAAGATGCACCAACAATCAACTATGTTTTGCCTGATTTCTACAAATTTTGTTATGGCTCAACGATTGTAGGACACAATGTTCAATTTGATATGTCATTTATCTATACAGCAGGAAGGAGATTTGCATACAACTTTGACAATCCGCTTATGGATACGCTCGAGATGGCAAGGAAAAAAATCCCAGGGCTCAGAAACTACAAACTAGGAACAGTTGCAGAAAGATTGTCTGTTTCGCTTGAAAATGCACATAGAGCAGTACATGATGCGACAGCAACTGCAAAAGTTTTCATAAAATTAATGTAAAATCTATTGCAATTTGTTTTAATATATGTTAATATATTAATGATTACTAGGACTGGCACTGCCAGTCCTAACTTACTTTTTTGAGGTAAGAAGAAAAAGGAGTGTTATGAAAGTTGCAGAATTAGTGCAAGAAAACATCAAATCAATGTTTACAAAAGACATCAGATTGGTTGAAGTGGAGTATGTGAAGAAAAGTGATGGTATGCACCTTGTTGTTTATATCGACAAAGATTCAGGTATAACAATTGATGATTGCGTTGAAGTCAGCAGAATGATCGACCCTGTGATTGAAGAATTGAATCCAACAGGTGATGACACATATGTTTTGGACGTTTCATCATATGGTCTTGACAAACCTCTTAAATACGATTGGCAATTCAAGAAGTATTTAAATAGAAAAGTCGATGTCAAATTATACCGCAAGGTTGACAACAAGAAAGAGTTCTCGGCAACATTGAAAGAATTTAACGACACATCTTTTACATTCGGTGATGAGAAAGAAAATTTCACTATAAATCGTGTCGATATTGCTCATATTACACCATATATAGAGTTTTAAGGAGAAATTATGCCAGATAAATTAGTTAAGAAGTTAATAGACAACTATAATGATGTAAATTTGCAATCAGTTAAAGAACATATTGAAAAAGAAAGTAAAGAACCAGCAAAACCAGTATATGTTATGGTTCAAAAGCATACAGGACCAACTAAAGTTACTGTAACTGAAAAAAGTATGAAGAATTTTACAAAAACATTATTAAAATAGGAGAAAAATAAAAATGATTAGTAAAGATTTTTTTGAAGCATTAAAAGATTTGGAAGCAGAAAAAGGTATCAATGAGGAAGTTTTCATTTCAGCTTTAGAGCAAGCATTGACTGCTGCATACAAGAAAAACAGTGGCATGGCGAAAAACGCTCAAGTGAAACTTAACCCAGAGAAAGGAACAATCAAAATCTATTCATATAGAACTGTTGTTGCTGAAGTTGAAGATGAAGATAAAGAAATCAGCCTTGAAGATGCGAAGATGATCAAGCATAGTTATAAGATTGGTGATCAAATTATGCAAGAAGAAGCAACAAAAGATTTCAATCGTATCGCAGTTCAAACAGCGAAGCAGGTTATCACTCAAAAGATCAAAGAGATAGAAAAACAATCAATCTACAAAGATTTGGCTGAGAAAGAAGGAAAATTGATTATCGCCAATGTCAAACGTATTGATGGAGAGAATGTATATCTTGAGATTGGTGGAACAACTCTTGAAGGTTTGCTCACAAAGCGTGATATGTTGCCTAACGATTCATTCAAACCAGGTGACAGAATCAAAGTTTATGTTCGTCATATTCGTGATGATTTCCGTGGAGCAGTTGTTCAAGTTTCTCGTACTCATGCAAATTTCATACGTATGTTGCTTGAAATGGAAGTTCCAGAACTCAATAATGGTGAAGTCAATATCGTGAACATTGTTCGTGAAGCTGGCCTTAGAACAAAGATTGCTGTAAGTTCAACAGTTGCAAACCTTGATGCTATCGGTGCATGTATCGGTAATAAAGGTGCAAGAATTAATAGTGTAATCAACGAATTAAATGGCGAGAAAATTGATATAATCAATTATAGTGAAAATCCTGCTGATTATATTGTATCAGCATTGAGCCCAGCAGAAGTCAGCGAAATCACAGTTGATACTGCAGCTGGTGTTGCAAATGTGCTTGTTCCAGAGAATAAACTTTCACTTGCAATTGGTCGTGGTGGACATAATGTTCGTCTTGCTGCAAAACTCACAGGATACAAAATCGATGTTAAACCTACAACAGCTGTTGCATCTCCAAAATCAAGCGACGTTGTTGCAACAGAAAGTGTAGGTGCAAATATTATATTAGATGACGACTTCTTTGATGATATAGACGAATAGGAGTGTTATGCACCAAAAGTTTGAAAGAAAATGTATTGCATGCAGAAACAACTATCAACAATCCGAGTTGCTCAGGATCGCAAAAGTTAAAGACGAAATACAAATTGATCCAAATCATAAACTTGGCGGAAGAGGTTGTTATGTGTGTCAAAACAAAGATTGTTTTGAATTTATGATGAAAAAACGTCTTTTGAATCGTGCTTTTAAAATGAATGTAAGTCAAGACGTGTATGACAGATTGGGAGATTATGCAAAAAATAATTAGTTATATCGGATTTGCAAATAGATCCAAACAACTTTTAATAGGTCAAAGTACTATTAAATCATATAAAAAGGAAATTTATCTAATATTATTAGATGAGTCTGCTAGCGAAAATCTAGTATCATTAGCTGCCAACTCAGCAAACAAACATAATTGCGAGTTGATTAAAGTTAAAAATTTGTCAGTTCTAACAAATATATTAGACGTAAAAATAGTTGCATTAACAAACGAAAGTTTGTCAAAAGCGATAATAAGTAATAAGGAGAATATCATTGGCTAACGAAATAAAGAATCAAGAGTTTAATAAATCAATTAAACAACTTCAATCTATGGTGAAAGACAAGATAATCATCAATCTTGCCGAAAATTTTTACAATCTCAAACAAGAGATGAGCAATTTCACGCGCTCAATGAAGGATAAGGAGTCAAAACTTATTTTAAGTTCTGTGAAACCAGCCGAGCCAAAAGAGAAAGTTGAAGTCAAAGTTGAGACAAAAGTAGAAGTTAAAGTTCAAGAAGAAAAACCAGCTCAAACAACAGCCAAAACTTCTCCTGAATACCAACAAAGAAACCAAACTAATAACAGATATCAAAATACTAATCAACAATTCAGACAAAACAATCCTAGATATCAAGGTCAAAATTTCAATAGACAAAATGACCACAATCAAAACGGACAACAAAGACGCCCATTTGGTGAGCGTAAGCCTTTTGGTCAAAATCAAGGCAATCGTCCGTTTAATCCAAACTTTAATAAACAAAATCCAAACTTCAAACCAGGTCAAAAACCTGCATTTAATAAGGATATAAAGCGACCTGCAATCAACTTTGCTCAACCTATAATCACAGCAAGTCCAGCAAGAAATTTTGCCAATAAGAGAAAAGATAACGAACGTTATGAAGAGAAGAAAGCATATTCAAAACGTGATTTGATGAAACGTGGTATGATTGATGCTGCTACAGGTGGTGATGATGACAGAATCATCAACAGAAAACTCAAGAAAAAGAAAGAGGTTGTTGAAAGAGTTGTTGAAAAACAAACAGGACCTGTAGTAATCACAACTGATAATATCACAATCAAACTTCTCTCAGAGTTGAGCGGAAGACCTGTAAGCGAAATTATCAAGAAATTCATGCTTCTTGGAATGATGGTGACAATCAATTCAACTGTTGACTTTGCTACTGCAGAATTGATATTGTCAGATATGGGTATCGAATTGGTACAAAACCTTGCCAAGACAAGTGAAGAGAAATTGCAAGACATTCAAGAGAATATTCGTTCATATGATGAAAAAGATGCCATTGTGCGTCCACCAATCGTCACTGTTATGGGTCACGTTGA
>JAZRUL010000028.1:0-3323 GCA_045652505.1 Candidatus Onthoplasma sp.
TATTTTCCTTTTTTTATCATTAAAAATCTGATTGGATTATAACAATCAATCTAAATGAAAATTTAACATTTCTTGATAGATGTTGTCAACTTATCAAACACTTTTCTCATGAATTAGAAAAAGATGTTGTTTTTACAATCAAACACTTTTTCTCTTGTAATCGAAAAAGATGTCTGGTTGTATTTATAATAAAAAAGAAGTCAAAACTGACTTCCTTTTGATTATTTTTTGATTATTTCTTGAAAACCGGTTTCACAACCACGTGACGTTTTTCACCTTCACCTGTTGATTCGGTTGTCACATCACTTCTTTGTTGAATTGTTGTGTGAATGATTCTTCTTTCATAAGCATTCATTGGATCCAAGTGAATATTTCTTTCGATTTTCACAGCTTGATCAGCAGTCTTGTTTGCAAGATCGATAAGAGTTTGATTTTTGCTAGACTTGTATCCATCAACGTCGACAATCAATCTCACTGGCCATTCGCCACGATTTTTGAAACCAATCACGAGTGTTTGAAGTGCAGCAAGAGTTTCTCCATGATAACCGATAAGTTTTCCAACATTTTCACCTTTAACCATGAAAGTCACTTGGTTTTCTTCCACTTCTGTTTCAACAATTGCAGTTTCGTCAACCTTTTTCACAAGACCCAATAAGAATTCTTTTCCTTTTTCTTGAAGTCTTGTTGTGTCAACAATTTTGATTTTCTTTTCTTTTACTTCTACAATTTCTTCTGTTTCCTCTTGGGCCTCTTCAACAACTTCTTCTACAGCTTCTTCTTGGACTTCAGAGACTGATTCTTCAATCTTTTCTTCACCCCAAATAAGCATAACTTTCGCTTTTTTGAAAAGTCCGCCGTTATCCAAAACTTTTACTTCAACATCTTCACGTTTCATTCCACATTCAAGAAGCCCGTTTTGAATTGCGAGTTCAACATTTTTTCCTGTTGCTTCTAATTGCATATTTTTCTCCTTATATTTTGTTTGAAAACAAACAAATATTTTTCTTCTATTTTTTATAATTCCTGCTATACTCTACCACTTGCACATTTTTGTTTTGCAAAATGATATTGTCATCTTTATATTTCTTTTTCATTATGATCGACAAAATTGTTGAGATGATTGTAGTCATCAACGAATTTGTGATGATATACAATGTATAAAGAACGTTGGATGTCGATGCCAATATAATCATAGTGATAGGAATAATAAACAACATGATTTTGTTCATTCCTGTGAGTTTCTGTCCTTTTGGTGCAAGAAGTTTTGCAGAAATGAATTGACTCAAGAATGATATAGCCGCAGTCATTATAATCAACACATAAAATCCATTGTCATCTTTTTTGCCTTCAGTGACAGTTGATGTGATGTAATTATATGTCTTTAATGCATCATCTTTTTCTTCGCCGGTCAACTTTTCATGTTTTGCATAGTCGTTGAAACTTACGAATTGACTTGTTTTTGTATCAGATTTCCAGATATTTTTAACCCAAAGCCAACTATTTTCTTTCTTGATTTCTTTATATTCGGCTTTAAGCGCATTTCCTACAACAATCTTTTCATCATCTGTCAATTCGTCAACCGATTTTCCAGCACTTACTTCGTAATATGTTTTATCAAGTTGACGATAGCTGTCATAGAGTTTTTCAGTACCAAATTTTCTCACGCTTCCATACAATGTGAAAACGATCACAAGCGACAAAATCATAGTAAGCAACATAGGAAGACACATACCGCCCAAATTTACACCATAACGCTTGTATAATTTTTGAGTTTCTTGATTTAATCTTGCCTGATCGTTGCCATATTTTTGTCTGAGCTTTTCCATCTCTGGTTGAAGCACATTCATCACTTTTGATTGTTTTTGAGATGCATTTCGCTGAACAATATCAAGCGGACTCATCAACAATTTCAATGCAATAGTGAATACAATGATTGCCCAACCATAGTTTGTGATCCAGCCGGCAAAAAGTTCGATAAGTTTAGTCCATAAATCTGACTTTAACATCATACTAAAACTATTTAACATTTCCATTTATAATTTCCTGATAAATTTAATTTTGGATAGTCGTAGCCACCACAATTTTTCGGATGACAACGTACGAGCCTTTTGATTGTCAAAAAACAACCAACGATTGCCCCAAATTCGACAATACTATCCCATGAGTAATGGCTACATGTTGGAATAAATCTACAATTTTTTCCAATCGCCTTACTCACAATCTTGCGGTAAATCGCAAGCAAAAATAAACAAATTATTGTTAGAGGAAAAGTGAGAATATAATACACCCTAAACATTTTCACCTCTAAACAAATTGTTTTTCTTGAGTGTTTTAATAAGTTCAATTTCAATGTCTGTTGAAAGTTTTTCACTGCATACAGGTTTTGCTGTGATGACATAATTTTTTATGGCAAAACTATCAATGTTTTTTCTACATGCTTCACTGATGATTCTTTTCACCCTGCTTCTTACAACAGAATTTCCAACCGATTTTGAAACCGAAATTCCTATCATTGGAAAATTTTTGTAAGCACGAACATAGTGAATAGTGAAACTTTCAGAATGTGCAATTTGTCCTTTCTTGTATATGAAATTGAATTCTTTATTTTTTTTCAAGCGGTTTATTTTACTCAACATATAAACCTCTATACTGTCAAAGATTTTTTACCTTTATTTCTACGGTTCTTCAACACACGTCTGCCTGACAAAGTTTTCATTCTTGCTCTGAAGCCATGAACTTTATTACGTTGTCTTTTCTTTGGTTGATAAGTTTGTTTCATACAAAAAATTCTCCTTTTATTATATTAGTAAGGATTGCGTCAAGAGATTTCTCTTTCAGATTAAGGCCATGGCCTAAAAGGATAGTTGCTATATTGGCATAAAAATAAGCCAATAAATCTTTACTGGCTTAATAATAACAAATAAAATTTAACTTGTCAATCAATACATAAATTTTTTAGTTATAAAAAACACCCGTTTGTTACGAGTGTTTATATTTATGAATTGTAATCGTATGGAATTTTGTTCTTCTTGTCTCCGTTTAAGTTCATGATATAACCATCTTCTACCTTACACCACCATCGTGGATCGTTTTTTGGTAAATCTTTTAATAAATACTTATGGAGTTTTTTGTTTGCTTCCACCAACTCCAAATCTTCAATTCTAATTTCTGCATATTTATACCAATCTTCTGGATTATTTGTATCAAATGCAACATAAAAAGTGTTGTCTCTAATTTCTGGTAGCCAAATAGTCCCAATGTCCCCTTTTTTTATATTATCTTTCAAATATTCTTCTTTTTCGGTTATTACTTTAACTTTATCA
>JAZRUL010000029.1:0-12203 GCA_045652505.1 Candidatus Onthoplasma sp.
ATAAAAGAAGGACTAGATAATGGATAGACGAGAGATTGAACTTAATAGCAAAATCGCTGAATTAGAGCGTAAAATTGCAGAACAAAACGATACAATTGAAAAACTCTCTGCAATCATTGAAGACTACAAGAGCAAAGAGCAATCGATTTCGAATGCAATCATTGCCAGCATGGAGCATGCTAATCAACTTGAGGCAAGTAGAAAGAAACTTTATTCACTTGATATTCAAAGAAGTAGATTGATGTATCTACGCATGGAACAGATCATCAACGAGTTGTATAGAAGGTATCCAGAACTCAAAAATGACAGCAACCTCAAAGAAATGTCAGACAAATTCAGATCAATGGTGTTCAGCGATCTTAGTGATAGAAAAAATATTCTTTCAGTTGACGTAAAACCTCAGGTTGTCACAGATGATCCAATCAAGAAATTGTTGCATAATATCATCGATTGTTTTGAGACAAAAAAGGCTGATACAGAGATCAAAACACGAGAGATAAAGTCTCAGGCAAGATCAACACAACCGTCTGTCATGAACAGTGTCTCAAAGAGTGGATTTGATTTCAATGAAGCGTTGAATCCAACTATGGGTCTTGATGAAATCATGAAAGCGTTCAATATCAATGGTGACAAAGACAAAAAAGATAAGAAATAATTGAATATTTTGGCTGCAGATAAACATACTAATTTTGAGGTAAGTATGAGATTTGCAGCATTTTTATTGTCCTGTTTGGGCGGAATAAATTGGTTTATGATCGGAGTCCTTCAATACGATTTTATTGCAGGAATATTCGGCACTCAAGCCAATATTTTCAGCCGCTTGATATATGCTTTCATTGGAGTTAGTAGTATATATATTTTGGCGGTCACTACTTTTTCAAAAGGTCGACTCAAATTGTTCAACTACAAAGCAAAACAGCCAAAAATCAAACGCGAAGTTGAAGATTTCTAAAGTTGCAAAAATTATTTGATTTTCAGTTGTAAAAATTATTCAATATATGATAAAATACAAAAGAGGTAGTTATGGAAAATATATTTTATGCGTATCATGTGGTCACCGATAGAAATATGTTGTTAGGCCAAAAAATAATTTTTGATGAAAATAATAGATCTGGAGTTTTCAATCGAGTACAAGAGAAATTACCGATTGTAAACGATATTTATGAAAATCCAGGTAAATATGATGTAAATAATCTTGAGCATCATACAAGAGTGGCATTAAGAGAATTGGCACTTGAAGAGGTGAGAAAGAAGAAATTTCCACAATATCCTTCCAGAATGGCAAGCCTATATGTGTCGGAAACTTTAGAAGAAGCTGAGAAGTGGTGTGATTGTTTTATAAATTGGGGAAGACCTACTTATTCAATAGTCAAATTAAAAATTTGTGGCAACAAATTCGTTGGTGATGCAAGAAATTGTTTCAATGCAACTTTTGACAAAACTGAAAATTTAAAATTGGCTGAGAGATATTGGTTGAATTTGCCGAATCTTGAAAATGAACAACCAATTATTGAAATTTTGGTTGATGGTGATATCGAAGTAGTAGAAATTGTAAAAGAAATAAACAAAAACTTAAATTAAAATGAAATAATCAAAATTAAACATTAATGCTAAATTTACTTTATTGTAAAATTAATAAAGTATTTTTTTGATTTTTAATACAATCTTAACATATTTATGTTATAATAAGATCATTAGAACAATTAAATAATATTATTTTTGTTAATGATTTGAAAAAACATGATATATATTAGTGTTTCGCAATTAAAAGAGGGTATAAAATGAGTAATTTTTTTAAACATTTAAAATTGATAACAAAACACCGACACAATGTTTTTAAACTATGCTGCAAGTGTGGACTTTTTTGGCGAGGTCTTGTTCACGATTTATCAAAATACAGTAGAATAGAATTTTGGGAAAGTGTAAAATATTGTACAGGCAAACACTCTCCTATAGGTGAATGTAGAAAGCAAAATGGATATTCAAATGCTTGGATTCATCATAAGAACAAAAATAAACACCATATTGAATATTGGTATGATGCAGAAAACAAAATTCAGATGAATATGCCATACAAATATGCTGTTGAAAGTGTGTGCGATAGGATTGCTGCCTCAAAATGTTACAATGGCAAAGAATATAAACCAGAGATGGTGTTAAATTATTGGTTAAATGGATGCGATAACATACAAACAAATGACAACATGAAAGAATTTTTTACAAAAGTCTTTACAGATTTGGTAGAACTTGGAGAAAAACAAGTGTTAAATAAGAAATATATGAAAGCCACTTATAATCAAATTGTATTAAAGAAAAATTAAATGAAACTTATACTTATGATTGGTCTGACACAAGTATTTTAGATTTTTTAAAATTCAATTCGAAGATTTTTAATGAAAGTATGCACATATCTAAATATAAAAAACACACTGTTTAAGTGTGTTTTTTGATTGATGATATTATTTAACAACAATGTTTTCTTTGTCAAGGATTGTTTCGAGTTCGTAGATAAGGCTTTCGCGAATATTGACAAGAGTGCTCATCTTGAAGGCTTGGTTGGAGCCAGAATCTTTGACAAAAACTTCGCTTGTTCCGCTGTAATCTGCTAGGATTTTCTTGACAGCTTCGTGGATGATTCCGTCAGCAATGTTGTATTTCAAAAATAATCTTTTTGGCTTCTCGATTTCAATTTCGACAGGGGAATCTTCTATCAAAGTTTCTTCGCCGTTTTCAGAGTTGTCCAACAATTCTATATTGTCAATATTGATGCTTGGAGCATGTCCGTCACGAAGAGTGAATTTTCCTTTGATCGAAACAAGGGCATCGTTGACCAATATATCTTTGAATTTGTCATAAGTTTTTGGGAACATAACAGCATCAAAAGTACCTGTAAGGTCTTCTATGGTTAGAAATGCCATCTTTGTTCCAGACTTTGTTTGCAAAGGTCTAAACTCAGCAATCACACCACCACATGTCACGGTGTCGCCATTTTTAAGTCCGCCATAGAGTTCTTCTTCGTCTTCGACGATAGAATGGAAATCATTTTCATTTTCTTCATCTTCCGCATCGTTTGATGGCAACAAACTAGAGGTGAAAGTATAATTCTTAATTATGTCCATATATGCATCTAATGGGTGACCAGAAAGATATGTTCCGGCGATTTCTTTTTCGTATTGAAGTTTGACAGAACTGATATATTCGTTCATTTTTGGCCATTCTTCGTCTTCAAAAAGGCTTGTGTCTTCAATTATATCGCCAAACAAATTCATTTGACCATCACTTAGCTCGCTTCTTCTAGACATTGCACGATCAACAATGATAGGGAAGACGGTCATGAGTTGGCTGCGAGTCTTTCCAAAGCAATCGAATGCACCAGATTTGATGAGTGCTTCAAGACATCGCTTGTTGAGTGCTTGGTTGCTTGCACGAGAAATGAAATCTGTGAAATCTTTGAACTCACCATTTTCGTTTCTCTCTGCAATGATCTCTTCCATTACGTTGATACCAACGTTTTTGAGTGCACTGAGACCAAATCTGATCGATTTTCCATCAGTTGAGAAGTATACTTGACTCTTATTGATATCAGGTGGCAAAACTTCGATCTTTTCTGATTTTGCATACGCAATATAATATTTCAATTTATCGGTCTTGGTGATTCTATCATTGAGAGTCGCAGTGATAAATTCTGGCAAATAATAGGTCTTCAAGTATGCTGTCTGATATGTCAAAAGCGAGTATGCCGCAGCATGCGATTTGTTGAAAGCGTATGATGCGAAACCTTCCATTTCGTTCCAAATCTTGTTGGCAATTTCTTCACTCACGCCACGATTGATTGCAC
This sequence comes from Candidatus Onthoplasma sp., assembly GCA_045652505.1. Classification (GTDB taxonomy): domain Bacteria; phylum Bacillota; class Clostridia; order Christensenellales; family UBA1242; genus Onthoplasma. The sequence continues at coordinate 3,839 of JAZRUL010000029.1, forward strand.
CGTCGATTGCTGGATTGAATTTGCCATGATCATCTGTGAACGCCTCACGACCATGCAAGAAAGCTTCTTTCCATTTGAGCATTTCAGCGAGTTTCTTTTTACCCATTGCACGACGAATCATGTCTGCTTGACCAAGTGTGAATCCTGCCATTTCTTGACAGATTTTCATCACTTGTTCTTGGTATACGATACAACCATATGTGACCTTCAAGATAGGCTCAAGAATAGGGTGGTCATAGGTTGTGTCTTCTGGGTGGTGTTTGTTGTGTACATATCTTGGAATACTATCCATAGGACCAGGACGATAGAGTGACACAGCTGCCACAATATCTTCTATACATGTTGGTTGGAGTTCTCTCATAAACTTCTTGAATCCTGCAGATTCTATCTGGAAAATTCCATCAGTATTACCTGTTGAAATTAGTTTGAATACATTTGGATCATCATAATTTGATTTGTCAAAGTTGATTTCGACTCCATGATTTTCCTTGATATATTTGATTGCATTTTTGATATCTGACAAGTTGACAAGACCCAAGAAGTCCATTTTCAAGTGTCCCAAATGTTCCATCTCCACACCTTGATATTGTGTAGTTATGTCTTCGCCATTTCTTGCAAGAGGAACGTGTTTGTCCAACACATCAGCACCAATAATTACGCCACAAGCGTGAGTTGAACTTTGACGAGGGAAATCTTCCACTTTGATTGCAATATCAACGATTTTCTTCACTTCCGGATCAGAATTGTACATTTCAATAAGTTCAGGAACAGCATAAATTGTGCCAAAATCTTTGTCACCTTCTTTTGGAATATGGAAGCCAAAAGCCTTTGGAAGAATAGGACTTTTGTACATAGGAATAAGTTTTGAAATCTTGTCACAAGTGGCATAAGGAACACGCATAACACGACCAACGTCACGGATTGCATTTTTTGCTTTCATTGTGCCGAAAGTGATGATACGAGCGATATGATCTTCGCCATATTTTCTCTTGACATAATTGATAACTTCTTCTCGTCTTGTGTCTTCAAAGTCAATATCAAAGTCTGGGGCAGAGACACGTTCACTATGCAAGAAACGTTCAAAGACCAATTCGTATTTCAGTGGGTCTATATTTGTGATTCCGATGGTGTAGGCGATCAAAGATCCTGCACCAGATCCACGACCTGGACCGACAGATAATCCCATTTTTCTCGCAGCATTGATATAATCCCAAACGATAAGGAAATATTCAATGAAACTTTGGCTTTCAATGACATGCATTTCGGTTTCAATTCTCTTGCTTATTTCTTCAGTATAACCGCCATATTTTGCCTTCACGCCTTTGTCGATAAGATTCATTATGAATTCTTTTGGTGTATTTCCGACCTCATCATTATATCCACCTTCAGGAACATACCTAGGGAAGAGATATTTTCCGTATTCAAAACTATAATCGCATTTGTCTGCAATCTCGAGAGTGATGTCAAGAGCTTCCTCGTCATTAGGCAATCCAGCCAACATTTGATCATAAGTCTTGAGGTACAACTCATCTGTTGGAAACTTCAATCTTTCAGGATCGTCAACAAATTTTTGCATAGCAACACACATCAAAACGTCTTGCATTTCAGCATCTTCTTTGTAGAGATAATGGACATCATTTGTTGCTACATTTTTTATGCCAAATTTCTTTGCGTATTCTCTGAGTTTTTCATTCACAATTTCTTGTTCAGGTATGCCGTTATGTTGAATTTCAAGGTAATAATCTTCGCCAAACAGATTCTTGAACCAAAGGATAAGATTTTCGGCTTTTTCATATTGTTGCTCCAAAATCAATTTTGGAACATCACCGGCAAGACAAGCAGAAAGACAAATCAAACCTTCGTGATATTTTTCAAGAGTTTTAAGATCAATTCTTGGCTTATAATAGAATCCATCTCTGAAAGCGATAGAATTGAGCATACTGATATTTTTGTATCCGATCTCGTTTTTCACGAGCAATACCAAGTGTGCCAATTTTTGCTTTCCAGATTTGACACTTAGGTCATCAGTCACATAGAATTCTGTTCCAAAAATAGGCTTGATTCCAGCATCTTTACAAGCGTCAAAAAATTGAACAGCACCAAACATATTTCCATGGTCTGTCATTGCGACTGCTGGCATGTTATATTCTTTGCAGAGTTTGACCAATTTCTTGATTCTGGTTGCACCGTCAAGCAATGAATATTCGGTATGTAGATGTAGATGGACGAACGGCTTCATTATTTTTCTCCTTTAAGATCTTTGTATATGTCTATAATTTTATCTAGTCGGTATTTGATTCCTGCACGGCTGAGATTATTGTTGAGTAATAATTTTAGTTCACCCAAGGATACATCTGGATTGGCAAGTCTAACAAGAGCGATTTCTCTTAGACTTTCATCAAAATAGTCAATAGAGAATTTGTCGATGATATAATTGATCGCTTCGAGTTGAAGTTTGCTGGCACTTAAAGTCTTGTCAAGGTTGGACTCAAAACAGTTATTTTGTCTATTTGTTGTGTTTCGAATTTCTCTTATTGCAAGACTATTTTGAACATCTAGGGCAGAGTAGGTTGCTCCCAAATAAACCAATAAATCGCTGATTATATTGCTGTTTTTGGTGTATAAAGAAAACCACAAAGATTTTTTCTTTTTCCTTAAGTCAAATCCAGATTCGTTCAAAATATTCCCACATATATCACATAAATACTCGTCTTTGAAATTGATTTCAAGACTATATCCTTTGCTGTTTTGGTTGTTGTCAGGATTATAATAAAAATTTCCGTTTAATATAAAAAATGTCTTGACTATTGTGTTTTTATCACAAGGATTTTGGAATAAATCAACGAAATTTTTATCAAAAATATATTCTTTTTCAAGCTCTAAATTTTCATCTTTGATCATCAAAAAATCGTCCACAATGTTCATGGAAATGTGGGGATAAAAATTCTTCAATATTTTGATAATTTTGTTTGTAATTTCTTTTTTTACACTGATTAAATACGAATTTTCTTGCTTGATTGCACTTGTTAGAAGTACAGAGTTGATGAAAGCGTGACTGCAACAATTGTTGTCAGGTATACTAGATAGAATTTGTGATTTGCAGTCTGTCATATGTTAACTCCTTTTCTTAAGTTTGTCCTTTTTCAAATTTGGAAGGTTGTTGTAATTTACTATTGCGCTGTCAGGGATACGAAGTCTTAAGCATGCTTCAAGCCCTCTATGACAATCTCCAACGCGTTTTGGCGAGTGAGCATCGCTGTTTATAACAAATTTGCATCCAAGTTCATAACATTTCAAAATTTCTTTGTCGCTCATACCAAGTCTTTTGCCATTAAGCTCGATAAGAGTATTTGTTTCCTTTGCAACACGAGCCACCTTTTCAACATCAACCTTACAACAATGATTGAGATGTGTGATGATGTCGATATTATATTTTCTCATTGCATTTATGTATGCGTTGGTATTTTTTTCTCTTTGGCGTTTTCCAGTGTGATGGAAGAGAGAACAAAGAATATTTTTGAAAATAAAACCAAATTGTTCGCGTTTACTATTAGATTTGACAATTTTATGGAAACCACACAAAAGAATATCAAGATTCTTCATGTCATCGTTGTTTACATCAAGGTCGCCTTTACTCGAAATAAGATTGGCTTCAACGCCAACCAAAACGTCTATTGGATATCTTTCACGAACGTCAGCGACTTCATCCAAAATTTTGGGGAAGTCTTTTCTTCTAACACCGTACAAAGGTTGATTGAATCCATGGTCAGTGATAGCGATTTGACGAAGTCCCTTACTGCACGCAGCACGAACATTGTCTTCAATGCTACCTTTTCCGTGACGATGGCGTGAAAATTTTGTATGAGTATGATAGTCAGCAATAATTCCCATAATTTCTCCTTGGTTGATATTATAACACTAGTCGGCAAATAAATCAACTTTAACAAACAAATTTTAAAAAATTTATTTTTTAATATTATCTTGGTTGTGAGTTTTATTATAAAAAACGAAAACCATAACGTTAGATTTTCGTTTAGAATTTTTTATTTCTTGACAATTTCGATTTCTTTTTCTATTTTGACATTTTTTGTGGCAAATATTCGCTTTTCGATGAGGTTGATGAGTTCGATCACGTCTTTGCTGGTTGCGTTGCCACAATTTATGATAAATCCTGCGTGTTTTGGTGAAATCATCGCATCGCCGATCTTAAGACCTTTGAGCCCGAGTTCGTCGATAACTTTTGCTGGAATTATTTTGCCTCGTTTGAATATGCTGCCAGCACTTGGTTTGTTCAAAGGTTGGGAAGAATTTTTGCGTTTTATGGCAAAGATTATATTCTTTTTTATTCTGTTTACAGATTCGGTTTTGAGTTTGAATTTTGCGCTTAAAATCACGTATTCGCCTGATTGAAAAATGCTTTTTCTATATGAGAATTGACATTGATTTTTGTCTAGTCTGATGATTTTGTTTGGACTAGATTTTTTGATTGCAACAACATATTCAACATAGTCAGAAATAGAAGTATTGAAAGCACTGACATTATTGACAATTGCACCGCCAATTGTCGCAGGAATTCCCGACAAATCAGACAATCCGGACAGACCAAGTTTAGTACATTTTGAGATAAATTCGCTCAAATTCACGCCTGATGATACGAAAACGCAATCTTGTTTTGACATAAAGCGATTTGATTGATTTACGACAATGATTTTGTTTGTTGATTTGAAGTCAAACAAAAGATTTGCGCCAAGACCAATGATTTTTATTTTCTTTTTGTTTTCATTGCAAAATTGAGTCAAATCAACAAGGTCTTGTTTGCTTTTTGCGACAAAAAGGTTTTTGGCAATCCCACCAATTTTAAAGGTGCAATAGTTTTTTAAATCCTGATTTTTTCTATATTCTATATTATTTGGTTTTTTCATTGAAATACTCGAGCGACTTTGCAGTTATAAATCGCATTTTCCATGTCATTATATATGCCGCTGGAATATATTTTGTTATTCAAAACAGAGAAAAGAGAATAATCAGTCAACTTGTTTTGATATTCGTTTGATAAACACATTGAAACAAATTTTTTTATCAAATCATCGTTGTTGGTTGAGCCAATATATTGAATCAAATCAGTGTATGTGTCAATTGGTGTGATGCTGGCATTCAATCTGCCAATATTATTTAGATTTTCCACTCTGAAAACATCTCTTGCTGTGCCGAGAAGGTTTGTGTTTTTGTCATAGACAAAACTTTTATATGCTTCATAACTTGTCTCAATCTTCTGAGGGGTCAAATTTTGCGCTGAATATATGTTTTCTGGGTGAACATAAGTTGAATCGCCGACATGGAAATTGTCACTCTTGATTCCGTGTGTTATCATGGCGTATCCGCTTGCGATATAAGGGTAGGCATAGATTTTATTATCAAACATTCCACTAGAGAGCATTTCGTCCCGAATTGAATATGTTTCATTTTGACTGATTAGGTATGGCAATACGATTTTTCCAACACCATGACCAAAAGAGATTATATCTGGCTTTTGATTTGATAAGACAGATTCAATATCACTAGGATCGATCGTTTTTATCATAAAAAGATTGCCAGGATAATCAGCTTCGAGTTTTCTTGCAATTTGACTTAAATAGTTTGATCTAGACTTGCCACCACCTTCAAATGTTTCAATATGATAGATGCTATAAATTCTTGTCGAAATTTGGGGTTCTTTGTATATCTCATAATCTCTTGCGGACTTGATTGCCACACATGGTGCATAGACCAAAATAAAAATAATCAATACCAAACAAACAAATTTCAACCAATGTTTTTTCAAAAATTTCATATCTAATTTATGAAAAAATTGGACAAAATATTAAAATTTACATTAATTTTTGGTGAATATTCAAATAATTTTGAAATTTTATTTTAAATTTACAAGATTTATGCTAAAATCAAATTGAATGGATCTTATTAAAGACAAAATCAAGCGCTTGCCTTTTGATGCAGGCGTATATATCATGAAAGATGCTGATTCGAACGTTATTTATGTAGGGAAAGCCAAAAACCTCAAGAAACGTGTCAGTCAATATTTTTTGCGCAAACAAGAGCATGTAAAAGTGCAAAATATGGTCAAAAATGTGGTAGATTTTGATTTTTTCGTTGTGTCCGATGAGATTGAAGCTCTCGCTTTGGAGAACAATCTTATCAAAAAATATAAACCTTTCTATAATATCCTTTTGAAAGATAGCAAGACATATGCTTATATCAAGATAAACATGAAGGACGAATATCCACACTTCGAAATATCCAGAAGATTGAACAAGACTGACAAATATTTTGGTCCATATATGGCTGGAGTGACAGCAAGAGATGTTATGAAAATCTTGGATTATGCTTTTCCGTTGAAGAAATGTAAATTGAAGATAACAGATTCAAAAAAGGAAGTTAGACCATGCATTTTCTATGATATGAAAATGTGTTTGGGCCCTTGTGCAAAAAAGACGAACAAAGATGAATATATGGCTCAAATAAACGAGGCAATCAAGTTCTTGAAAGGTGACACAAAGCAGGTGGAAAAGATTTTAACAGACAAAATGAACACTGCATCACAAATGGAAAATTTCGAAACCGCACTAGAGATAAGAGATAGACTCAAGATGCTTGAGAAAATGAAATCTACTGTTATAACTTCGCTTGGAAGTTTGGTGGATTATGATGTGTTCAATCTTGTCATAAATGGTGAATATTCTGCTATGTGTGTGTTGATTGTACGTGGCGGAAAATTGCAAGGTGTCTCGACTTATGATATATTGAATTATCTCGACATAGATGAGGCTTATACTCAATTTATTATGCAATATTATTCGACATATCCGATTATTGCAGAAGAAATTATTTTGCCAAATATCAACACAGATGAGATAGAATTATTTGTGAACAACCACTCAAAAAAGAAAGTTGTGATCACAAAACCAATAATCGATAGCAAGAAATACAAATTGCTTGATATGGCAATGAAAAACGCCCAACTTCATATCGAAAAAAATCTTGAATCAATTGTGAAAAATGTCAATTCAAGCATCGGTGCAATGCATCAACTTCAAAAAGAATTGAAGCTAACTAGAGAGCCAAAACGCATAGAATGTTATGATATTTCTCACACATACGGGACATATACAGTTGCAAGTATGGTTGTATTGCAAAATGGCGAAAAATCGCCAAGCATGTATAGGAAATTCAAGATAAAAACAGTTGATTTTATCGATGATTTTGCGTCTATGAAAGAGGTTTTGACTCATAGAATGGAGAAACTGAATTCTGATGATATCAGTTTTTCTTCCGTGCCGGATTTGATAATTATCGATGGTGGAAAAGGTCAACTTGGAGTTGCTGTAGAAGTTTTGGACAAATTTGGATACAAAAATGACTTGATCAGTCTTGCGAAGCGAGAAGAAGAAGTGTTCAAACCAAATGAAACAAGACCTTATATTCTCAAAAAGGGTAGTTATTCACTGCGACTTGTTCAGCTTGCAAGAGATGAGGCTCATAGATTTGCGATCACATTCAATCGAAGTTTAAGAGCAAAGGGTATGTACAAAGGTGGACTTGAGAGTATAGAAGGTGTTGGCCCTGCGGTGAGAAGAAAGATTTTATCTCATTTTAGAACAATTGAAAAAATCAAAACGGCAACCATTGAAGAACTATATGAAGTGAAAGGTGTCAACAAAAATACATTGAAAAACATTTACGACAAATTTCATCAATAACTTGCGACAAGCGAAAAAATGTGGTATAATAATATTATTGAGAGGTGAACATGTCAAACAAAATCACAAAACAAGAAATCATTGAAAATTTATCAGGGCAATATGCTGATTATATTTCAGAATTGTATGATGAAGATGTCAATATGGTTTCAAAAGAAGAAATAGATAATTTGCAAAATCAAATTCGTGGTTTGGTAAAAGACCATGGAAATAAAGTTAGACTTGTTGTAAAGATAAAGTTGAGAAAAGGATATATGGTGAAGAATCTTGGCGAGAATTATTATCGTAAGGCAAGATTCATTGAAGATGTGTTGAAAAATGGAATTGAGATTCCTTCAGATGCAACATATTTTGAATTAACTATTTGTCCTGCAATTTTGGCGAAAAATATTCAAAAAAACAAGGTTGAAGCCAAGGTTTTAAATCAAGATCTTTTGAAGACGACAGTATATATGGGTGAATCTACGAAAGATTATGAAAAAGTATCAACAGGAAAAGGTGAATATCACAAATTGTCACAAGATAATCCAAATGAATTTGTTTGGAATAATTTCACCACAAGATTGATTAGCGTAAAAGGTGTAGAAAACACTATATAATTAATTAAAACA
>JAZRUL010000030.1:0-3170 GCA_045652505.1 Candidatus Onthoplasma sp.
AATAAAATTTATTAAGTTTTTTATAAAATTTCAAAATTTTTTATTTTTTTAATTTATTTACATAATTTTATAACCAACTAGGTATAATTTCAAATACTTTATTATTAAGATATGCCAAAGTTGACTTCTTTGCGAAAGAAAAAGATAATTTATAAGCAGTAAGACACATAGTTTTTGCTTTATCTTTGCCATATTTGTTGTCGCCGACTATTGGAAATCCAAAATACGAAATATGCGCTCTTATTTGATGAGTTTTTCCTGTCACCAAATTTGCAGTCATCAATGTCTTATCGTCACGATATTCCAAAATGTCAAATTCTGTTATGATCGGATCATAGCCACTTGTTTTGATTTCACTTATCCAAACTTTTGACAAATGGTCAACTTTCTTGAGGTATACAGTACGCTTGATTTTTGTTATATCTACCCTGCCGTTAACCAGCATTGCATATTCTTTTCTTATATCTTTTCTTGATTTGAAAGATTCGAGCAATTCCGCTTCTGCTAGGTCATTCATCGCAAATATTGTCAAACCTTCTGTATTCCTGTCAAGCCTATGAACAGGCTTAATATTTGGATATTTAGCCAGCAAAATATGGTACAAATCTCTCTCCGTTTCGCTCACAACCTCAATTCCAGCACGTTTGTTGACGATCAAAATATTATCATCTTGATAAATTAATTCAAACCACTCTTTTTGCTCTTTTTCTTGATAGAATACAGTCACTTTGTCGCTTGGCACCAATGTTATATTTTCTTTGACACGAAGATTGTTAACTTTTATATCCTTGTTGTCCAAAATTTTCTCAATATCATGGCGTGAAAGAAAAGGCAATTCATCAACGATCGCCTTGATCAACTCCTTTGATTCAGTTAATTTGAATTCAAGTTTCTGCATTATTCTTTAATATACAAATCGTGCATATATTTTGCGCCGATTTCTTGGCTGTCGCTTGCTTCAGACACAATCCATGGATCAATATTCATTTCTTTAATAACAGCAATAAAATCATCAAGATTTGGCATTCCGACTCTTCCATCTGGCATATTTTCGCCATGTTCGAGGTGTTTCAACTCGCCTTTTTCGCCATAGTTGATTGTGTAAGCATGGAAATGAATATATTTGAATTTCTCTGGGATTGCATCAGCCACTTTTTGCAATTTTTCTCGCATTATTTCTTTTGAGACAATACTTCCAATTTCTCTTGCGTGAAGATGAGCGATATCAATGCAAGGATAACAATATTCGCAACCTTTACATATCTCAATTATTTCATCAAGAGAACCAAGACTTGCAGATTTGCCCCCTATTTCGGGATATAATCTCACATCTTTCATGTCTATTTCATGCGTGAATTCATTGACAGCATCAATAAGTTGTTTGATTGCAATTTTACGCCCTTCTTCAGTATTGTCATGACCACCACCTGGATGAAAAATGATACGATTGACACCAATCGATTGTGCCAAAGCAATTCCAAACTTCATATCATTCTTGCTCTTAATAACAACTGCAGGATTTTTGCTTCCAAGATTGACAAAAAAAGGTGCATGTATTGAAAAATATATCCCGTTTTCTTTTTCTTTCTTTATAATTTCTTGGTTTTTCTCAGAAATTCTAAATCCATAATCGCATTGTATCTCAAGTCCATTTAATCCCATTGATCTAAACCAATCAAATAAATTTTCAAACTTTCCTTTATAGTTTGTAGGTACACCGCCCGTACTGAATACCATCTGGCCTCCTAAACGAAGTTCTTGAAAAACTTTTCTCGAAGCAACATGTATTTTGCATTGTTGATTCTATAACTATTGACAATTCCTGACTCAAAAACTTTGTTGAAATAATTTATTGCCTTGCTATCTTTCATGGTCAATACATTTTGTAAAGATAGACTGATATGCTCTCTATCAAAACTGTATGATCCAAACAAAGCATATTCATTGTCTATAACAATTGAATTGAATTGAATATATCCGTCATAGAGATAAACATTTGCTCCAATCAAAGCCAATTCCTTTGCATAAGCACGTGAAGCATAATACTTACTATGACGATTTGATTTCATCGGAATCATGAGTTTGACATCAATATTTGAATTAATTGCAAATTTGAGCAGTGACATAATACTTTCAGTAGGCACAAACTCTCCAAGTTGCATTTGAATGCTAGATTTTGCAGAACAAATAGCCTTGATGAGCAATAATTCGATATCAGTATTGACATTATTTGCCACATACTGAAGTTCAACATCGTTATTATAATTGTCAATACAAGCAGGAGAATATTCAACATATTTACCACGCGCAAAAACAGTGTCTTGATGAACATTGAGGTCTATATCTTGAACTATATTGCCTTTGAGTTTCATGAAAGTATTTGCAACCATATTCTCGCCTGTCAAATGACATTTCTTCAAATTGAAATTACCCAAAATCGCAATCTTAGAATCAATTGTGATAATATTTCTACGATTTGAATATATTCTTCCCAAAGTATTGAATTTCGAGAATCTACCGACTTTCACTCCAGCCTTTTTCATCGCAGATAAATATTTACATCCATGTACATAGTCATAAACAAAGAACACAGCCACACCACTCTTGGCTTTGTCCATCAAAATATTAACAATATCCTCATAATTTCTTAAATTAATATCACTGACTTCAAAGACAATTTTGCTACCAGCTGATTTCAACGAATCAGACAATACTGACATAAATCTTTCATGAGCATTATATATCTCATAATAATTGTTGTTTGTCACCGTCGCATTGTATGCAAGATTGTTGAAACTAAACAAATCCGAATCAGAATCAATTGCAACATCTTTCAAATTTTTATTGACCAAACCATGAAAAATTGTGTCTTCACTCTCTTTCCTAATTAAAGATGCAACCTTTTTCATCAGAATAATTCTTGTTGCCAAATATATCATATAACCAACAACTGAAGTTAGCAAAAAGACAACCAACCATATTATAATATTTTTCGGTTTGTCACGTTCAAAAATGATCATTATTGTTGAAATAATGATAAACAAAACAATGAAAAGTAAAGTTAGAAAAATCTTCATATTATTTATAATATATCAAATATAAAACATTAAAGCAAGCAATAAAAAAATAAATTTGTACTTTTTTTATACTTTTTATATTTAAATATAAAA
>JAZRUL010000031.1:0-1580 GCA_045652505.1 Candidatus Onthoplasma sp.
TCACAAAAAAATCAAATTTTTATAAAAAATTAATAATTATATTGAATTATTTTTCTTATAAATTAATTTTCATCTAATAACTTAATTTTTAACAAACGTAATAGTTTTTTATTTATAAATAAAAATATTTTATTTCTCTTAAAATTTGTTTGAAAAAAATAAAAAAATAGGGTACAATATAATCATGAAATACGACGTAGTTATCATTGGCGCCGGACCAGCAGGACTCACTGCTGGATTGTTTGCTGTCAGGGCGGGTATGAAGGTCTTGTGTTTGGAGCAACTGTCTGTTGGCGGGCAAGCGTCCCTTTCTGCCAATATTGAAAACTATCCTGGCTTTGATTCTATCAGTGGATTTGACTTGACTCAAAAGATGGAAGAACATGCCAAGTGTTATGGCTTGCAAATTGAATATGGCACGGTTAAAAAGCTGAGAAAAAACAAAAATGAATTTTCAATCAAGACCGAAGAAAATTTGTATTATGCAAAAAAAGTGATCATAGCTTGCGGAACTGTTGTCAGGAAGCTTGGTCTAGAAAAAGAACTCGAGCTGACAGGAAAAGGTGTTAGTTATTGTGCTAGTTGTGATGGAAACTTTTTCAAAGGAAAATCAATTGCAGTCGTTGGAGGCGGAAATACTGCAGCGGAAGACGTGAAGTATATGGCAAAGATTGCAAAAAAGATTTATTTGATTCATAGGAGTGAAAAATTCAAGTTCAGCAAAGTTGTTCTTGAAAAATTCAAATCAATGAAAAACCTTGAGATTATAACCAATGCAGAAGTGAAAAAGATTTATGGAGAAGAAAGTCTTGAAGGAATTGATATATCAATCAAGGGCAAGAAAAAGAATTTGAAAGTTTCGGCGATGTTCGTTGCGATCGGATATCAGCCAAAATTAGACTTCATTGATATAGAAGTCAAAAAAGACAGAGCGGGATACATTCTTGTAGATAAAAACATGAAGACAAGTGTAGACAATTTATACGCTTGTGGCGACATAGTGTCAAAAAATTTCAGACAAATAATCAATGCTTGTGCTGAAGGTGCGATAGCTGGAAATTCATGTGTGGGGGAAGTATGAAAAAGAAAATAGGGGTGATCTTATCATTTATTATGCTGGCAGTTTGTTCGGCTTTCTTTTTGACAACAAAAACCGAAGCAAAGACGACTTTGGCAGCTGAAGAAGTAAGTTTTGACAGCCGTTATTTTTACGACGGATCAGATGCTTATCTTTCAACAATCGTTGGAGGAAGTGCAAGCGGATATGGTCAATACACCAAAGGAGAAAAGGCAACTTTGTCAGCAACCGCAAAAGATGGATTTGAACTTGTGGGTTGGAGAGTGAAATATGAAGATGACACAACCCAATTTGTAAACATTGATGGTAGTGTTTCAAATTATAAATCATCGGATTCAAATTATGAAATAGAATATAAAATGTCTTTTGAGTTGACATATGAAGATAAGTTATACGAAGACGGAAAGAATGATTATGGAACATTCTCTGTAGTAGAATCGAAGACAGACATTGCTGTAAATCCGGTTTTTGCTCATATCTATTATAATGTAGTCGTTGAAGA
>JAZRUL010000032.1:0-1964 GCA_045652505.1 Candidatus Onthoplasma sp.
CTTAAGTAGTAATGAAGAAGTTGCCTACATTTACACAAATGGTAAGATCAAACCAAATGGACATGGAGAAACCACCATCACAATCACTGCAAACAACGGAGTTTCAACTACATGTAAAGTCTTTGTTATGGTTCCACCAAAAGAATTTACTTTGAACAATATAAGTGATAAAATCATTAACAATGAAATTGAATTCCATTATTCAAAAGTTGACAAGTTGGAATTAGATTTCACAATGACCAATGATGCATTTGATTATGCATGTTCTCAGGAATTAAAGTATGAATTTGCTAAATTTGATGAAGATGGTAATCAAATCGAATCTGGAGATGCTGTTGCAACCGTGTCAGATGATGGAATTCAATTTAATACAGATGGCAAGATTAAAGTCATTGTTTCAACAAATTCTTCTTTGAATGGTAAGAATTCAACCAATGAAAAAAGTATTCAATTCTTTGTCAATGTCAACGAAGGAGTTAATATCAATACAGTTCAAGATTTGATTGAATATGCAAAACAAAATACTAATGCAGTAGCAAATATCAATAACAATATCTTGTTGGATGCAAACAACAACTTCGGTTATAAAGAAAATAGCAACAATACTGTTTATGAGACACTTACAATGCGCGGTGATAGAATTATCAACGGAAATGGATTCAGAATCAGTACAGAGAATTTACCATTGCTCTTTACCGATGACGACTCCAACGAAGGTCAACCACTATTGAAGTTTACTTTCAAAGAGAAAAACACTCCATTTATAGTTCAAATATCTAATTTGGAAGTATTGGGTAATATATCAGTTAATGGTACATATTCTGGAAGACTTTCAGGTTATAATGAAAATCAGTCTAAAATTTTCAATGCGGCAGGCGATATCATAAAAACATATACACAAGGTATTGAAATATTTGGTGGAAGAGTAAACGCAAATACTGAAGAACAAGGAACAGCTTATGTGAAAGATTTACTTTTAGACAATATGAAGATCTCTGGATTTAATAGTGGTCTCAGCATCAAACATGTTGTCAATGGAGAACTCAACAATTTGTATATTGACAACTGTTTCTGTAATGGTATCACAAGTGACCAAAACATTATGACTATCACAAATTTGACAGTCGGCAAAGTTGGTGCGTTTACAATAGAACAAACCTCAGACGATATGAGGGATAAAGGAACAGCAAATCCAAAAGGTACAGCAGGTGTGAATTATGACGAAACAGCAAAAATTACTTTGGCTGGATCAATCGTGAGCAACAACTATACAAATGGTGCTGATACACCTTATATTCAAGGTTTAACTCAAAAATTTGGACAAGGAAAAATATCTTCATTCAATGAATTGATTGAAGGTATTATAGGTGGTATTATCGCTCAATGTCCAGCAGAGAAACAACTTCAAGCAATGCAAGTTGCTTATGAATGTTTGAAGCATAGTGAAAATGATGAATACAAAGATATGTTGAACTTCTATCAATTGATATTTGTTAATCCGCTTGAATTTGGAGATTATGATAAAGGTAATACAGAAGGTAAGTTTGCTGAGTTTGAATATGATTCAAAAGACGCAAAGATGATTTCTCTTGAAGAAGTAATTTATAATATTTGTATGGACTCAAGTTATGATGACTACAAAAACTATGATTATATCTCTTTGACATTGCAAACTGGCGAAAATTATTTCGGAAACATCGGTGAATGTATTTTCATCAATGAAGCTAAGAACTAATACTTCTTGCTATATTTATAACAAAATTCATTTAATGAAATAAAACTTCGAGTATTTCACAACATCAATCTAAGAAAGAACTCTTTTAAAAATACTCAGAAGTTAAATAAACCAATCAAACACTTTTTCTCATATAATCGAAAAAGATGTCTGATTTGTATAACAAAAAAATCTCATCACACGATGAGATTTTTTATTGTTCAAATATCTTTAAATTAAAAAACATACC
>JAZRUL010000033.1:0-11972 GCA_045652505.1 Candidatus Onthoplasma sp.
TTAAAATATAGGATGACAAATCATCCAAATTAGTTGACATATCATCTTAATGTCTGTATAATAAAAATAGGATTATATAATATCCTATCGAGGTGTTTATGAATAAGAAAGAATTAAATATAAAATTTAAAGAGAAGAAAGAAAAAAATAATAAAAAATCAACAACAAAAATAGTTTTAAAATAAAAAAATACGAACTTAATTGTTCGTATTTTTGTTGTAGTATTATATGTGTTGAGAATTAAAATTATTGTGTTATCTATTGGTTGTCGATTGAGGGCTAACTGCCGTTGGGTATAATGGTAAATCAAAGACTCCAGGGCAGATGTCGTCGCCGGTGAATGGTGTGCAAGGTGGGATTGGGCAATAGCCATAGCTTGGAACAAGGACGTCAACAACTGCCACAACTTTCAAGATGGTTGTCACGCATGCTGTGATATTGAATCCGTCTGTTGTTGGGTTGTATGTACCGCCAGAGATCACCACACTTCCAAATGCAATCACTTCGATCGGAGTGAGAGATGGTTGTGGAACGTACAAAATCACATCTTGTGGGATTGATACAACGCCAGAAGCTGTGCCTGGAGTGTTTGTTGCATCTGTGTATGTAACTGTCACAGGAACGTTGATTGTTGCTTGCACACGTGCGAAGTTTGGTCTATCGTCAAATCTTGTGATAGTGAGTCCGCTGACTGTTGCTGTTTGACCTAAAGAATTTCCGCTAATGAACGTTAATGGAGCAGTTGGATTTGCTGGGTTGAAATCGGTCAAAGTGAGTTGATAATCTTCAATAGTAGATTGATTTATGCAGGCATCAAAAACTTTTGTTGCTTGAATACAAATCCTTTCGCAAAGTCCGTTTGTCACATTGTTGGTTTGACCAGGGAAAATACCAGGTCTTGAATCGGTATAAAAAGACATATCTAATTTTCCTCCTAAATGATACTATTACATTTTATTCTCGAAGGGCAAAAATTGTGTTAAAAACATCAAAAAAGCATTAAAGAAGTCGTTATATTCATTTGATTGACTAAAATTGTCTTTTGTTGTATAATAATCTTTAGGAGAATTATGAGAGTTTTTTCAATAAGTGATCTTCATCTTGATGTTAACAACTCAAAACCTATGGATATCTTCGGTCCTGTGTGGAATGATTATCTCGAAAGTATTGTTGCCGATTGGAACAACAAAGTGACTGACGACGATATCGTGATCCTTGCAGGCGATTATTCTTGGGCGATGAAATTAGACGAAGTTGTTGCTGATTTTTCGTTTCTTGATAAACTCAAAGGCACGAAGATAATGATTCGTGGCAATCATGATTATTGGTGGAGCAGTTTGAGCAAAGTGAGAGAAAATCTTCCTGAAAAAGTCTATGCGCTTCAAAATGATGCGATCAAGATCGGCGAATATATCTTTTGTGGCAATCGTGGTTGGCAAATTCCTGAAGGAAAGTATGATACCGAAGAAAACAGAAAGATTTATTCTCGTGAAGTGATAAGAACAGAGTTGTCGCTCAAAAAAGCAAAAGAAATCCAAACAAACAATGAGAAAATAATATTTATCACACATTATCCACCATTTAATAGTAAAGTTGAGCCAAGTGAACTCACAAAAATGCTTGAAGAATATGGTGTTTATAAGTGCGTTTTTGGTCATCTGCATGGATATATAAATCCAAAGATGTATTTCAATGAAATAAATGGTACTTGCTATTATTTGACCAGCTGTGATGCAGTGAAGAATAAACTCGTGGAGATTGATTAAGGAGTTGTTATGAACAAAATCATAAAATTAAAAGATGGTAAAGAAGTTGTTTTGAGAGAAACGACATTAGAAGATTCATACAAGATTAAAGAATATTACGACAAACTTTTTGTTGAAACTCACAATTTTACATTTGACGAAACAAATTTACCGAGTATAGAAAAAATTGATGGGATGTTGCAAACAATTTCAACAAACAAATTACATGTTATGTTTGTCATTGAATTTGACAATAAAATCATTGCTCATGTAGACATTTCGCCAAAATCTTCAAAGCGAAAATTAAAACACAGATGCGAACTTGGTATCGGCGTTTTGATGGCTTATTGGGGGAATGGATTGGCAAATGCTATGCTTAAAGAAATTATAAATCGTGCAAAAGAATTAAATTATGAGCAAATGGATTTGATTGTTTTAAGAGAAAACACAAGAGCAAGACAACTTTACGAACGAAATGGTTTTATTGAAACAGGGTTTATAAAAAATTCGTTCAAATTTCCAGACGGAAGTTATGAAGATGGTATTATGATGTATTTAGATTTAAAGGAGAATAATGGAATTTAAACATATTTCAGTTTTGAAAGACGAATCGATATCAGGCTTACAAATCAAGCCTGATGGTATTTACGTAGACTGCACTCTTGGTGGTGGTGGACATTCGTTGGAAATAGCAAAAAGACTCACGACAGGAAAATTGATTTGTTTTGACAAAGATACTGATGCGATCGCTTTTGCGTCAGATAAACTCAAAGATTATAGTGATAAAATTACGTTCGTGAATAGCAATTTTCTCAACATTGACACGGAACTAGAAAATCTTGGGATAGACAAAGTTGATGGGATTTTGGCTGACCTTGGTGTGAGCAGTTATCAAATCGACACTGCTGAGCGAGGTTTTAGTTTCATGCATGATGGTCGTCTTGATATGCGCATGGATAAGTCACAAAAATTGGACGCATACTATGTCATCAACAATTACAGCGAAGAAGAACTCAGCAAAATCATGTTCATGTATGGTGAAGAAAAGAATTCTCGCCAAATCGCAAGAAAGATTGTGAAGCAGAGAGAAATCAAGCCTATTGAAACCACTTTTGAACTAAGAGATATCATAGTGTCGAGTTATCCGCCAAAATTTCAAGGAAAACCACACTTAAGCAACAAAGTTTTTCAAGCAATTCGTATTGAAGTAAATAATGAATTGAAAGATTTGGAGATTGCTGTCGAAAAAATGTTGCAAAAATTAAATAAATTTGGTAGACTTTGTATAATCACATTCCATCCGCTAGAGGATAGGATAATAAAACAAGCATTTAAATTGCACAGCACGGATTGTTTGTGTCCGCCAAGAATTCCAAAATGTATTTGCAATCATCATGCGGATATAAAACTGATCACAAGACATCCAATTGCACCGACTGACAATGAATTGTTGTCAAACACAAGGTCAGCGAGTGCAAAACTGAGAATAGCAGAAAAATTGTAGAGGGGAAAATGGAAGAAGAACTTGAAAAAGAGTCAATTTCCAATACAAGCATTTTAGTCGAGTCAGAAACTGAACAAAAGAGCGAAGTTAAACTCGATAATTTTCCACGCCTTGATGATCTGCTTAAAAGCGAAAAAGAAATTCAAAGAAAAACCGAACTCAAAGGGCTGACAAAAGTTGAGAAATCTACGATGATTGAAAATAAGACTTTTGCTAGAAAATCGGACGAGAAAAGAGCGTTTATCAAGAAACGTATCAAGCTTGTGACAATTGTTTATTCATGTGTATTGTCGTTGCTTGTAGCGTTTGCTGGAGTCAATTTGTTCACCATGATTTCAACTCAAAAAGATATAACCAAAAGCAAGGATATTATCAAATCGCAAACTCAACAAATTGCAGAATTTGAAAAGACTTTTCCAGATGCTGATATTGCAACTGATACAACCATGGTCACTCTAAATGAGCCAAGAGATTATGACGATGATACTAAGGAATTAACCTTCCTTGACAAGATAACAATATTATTTAGAAGTATATTCTCATAAGATTTATAAAATAAGCTTAAAAGTGCTTATTTTTTTGTGTTTTTATTTTGATTTAAATATTGAGTTTAAGTTTTTATATTTATTCATATTCTAAAAGACTTGCATTAAAAATAAAATTATATATGAAATTCAAATCATTTTATAATATATATTCGTTGCAAAAACGTTTTGTGGTTATTATTATAACGATAATTATGGTATTTTTCGCACTTGTTGGACGAGTATTTTATCTGCAAATTATAAGTGGCAAAAAATTGCAAGGATTGGCAGCAGACGAGTGGCTCAGAGATCTTCCACTTGCAAGTAAACGTGGGGAGATTTTGGATATCAACGGGGTCAGTCTCGCCACGACAATAACCTCTTATGATGTGTATGTAAGAGCAAGAAATGTTTTAAATTCGGTTGGTTTGGCTAAGTCTTTATCAAACAAACTTGGTTTGGATTATGACAAAACTTATAGCAAAGTGACAAACAAGAGTTTTAGTGAAATTCTCATCAAAATGCAAGTTGATGAGCAAACAGCTTTGAGTTTGACGGCATTCAAAGGTGTTTATCTATCTCAAAATGTCAAGAGAGTATATCCTTATTCAAATCTTCTCACTCAGGTTTTGGGTTATTGTACGATAGACAATATTGGTCAAGCGGGACTAGAGAGTTATTATAACAAATTCTTATCCGGTGTGCCAGGAAAGAGTCTCACTCAAACAAATGCACAAGGAAAAGAAATTGACAATTCTCTCGCATATTACGTTCCAAGTATTGATGGAGCAACAATGTATACATCGCTTGATGTACAGATGCAGATAGTTTTGGAACAAGAACTTATGGTTGCATATGAAGAACACAAGGCTCAAAGTGTGTCGGGAATTATCCTTGATGCGCAAAATGGTGGAATCAAGGCTATGAGTTGTCTTCCATCTTTCAATTTGAATGAAGTCCCAAGAGATAATATTGCACTCTTGCAACAATTGACAAAAAACACAACTGTAGTTGATGTTTACGAGCCAGGAAGTACTTTCAAACTAATTACCTTAGCGGGAGCATTAAACGAAGGGTTGACAAATATCAACGAAAGGTTCTTTTGTGGTGGAAGGTGTACGGTGGACGGCGAAACAATCAAATGTTGGAAATCGGTTGGTCATGGAAGTTTGACTTTGCTTGAAGCGTTCAAAAATAGTTGCAACTGCGTTTTTGTACAACTAGCTCTTCGTCTTGGTGTAGATCTATACTATGATTATTTGAAATATTTCGGAATAGGAGAGAAGACGGGTGTTGACATCTCGAGTGAATCGAGCGGAATAGTTATGCCAAAAGAACAAGTCAGACGTGTTGATTTGGCGAGAATTGGATTTGGTCATGCGGTCGCTGTCACCGAACTTCAGATGGCTAATGTTTATGCCAAAATCACGACAGGAAATGATGTTGCACCACATCTGCTTGAGAAAATGACAATTGAAGATAAGGTGATATATACAAATTCATCGTCAAATTCAAAAATCAAATTAAAATCAGATACAATTGCAACAATTAATATGATGCTCAGCAATAATGTCAACAATGAAGATTCATTAACATTTGTTCCAGGCTACAACGTAGGAGGAAAAACAGGAACTGCACAAAAATATGGCGAAAATGGTCAAATAGCAACAGGGAAATATATTTCAAGTTTCATTGGAACATATCCAGCTGACAACCCAAAATATGTGCTTATCATTTGTGTCAATGAGCCGAGTGCAGGTGCGTATTATGGTGGAGTTGTGGCAAAACCAATTGGTCAAAGAGTATTTTCCAAAATATTTGAAATGAAATCAATTCCACCAACAGACAACACACAATTGGAGAACAAACCAACGATAGAGATGCCGAATTTGGTAAACTTAACTATCGCTGATGCTTGTAGTGAACTCAAGATGATTGGCTTGAATGTTATGTGTGACGGAGATGGGGATAAAATAATCGGTCAACAACCAATTGCTGGAACAAAATTATTTCTAGGCGAAGTTGTTTATCTGTTGACGAATTGAAAATTTTTGAAAAATTCTTGCTAGAAAGTATTATGTGTGATATAATTATTTTGAAAAAATTCAAAAAAGTTATTGACTCTCCAGCAAGGTGTAATGTTATAGTGCTGGTGGTGGAGGAAGAAAATATGTTGAAAATAGGAGATTTGAGCAAGATAACTGACGTGTCTGTGAAGACTATTCGCTTCTATGAAGAGGAAGGGCTTATTCGTCCAATCGAAGTCGACCGATGGACGGGATATAGGTATTATGACGACTCAAGCATTGAGCGAATCAGCCAAATCGTTTACTTGAAATCTTTGGGCTTTACGTTGAAAGAAATTGCCAATTTTTCTGATGAAATAATTGCGGAAAAAACAAAAGAAATTCAAGACAAAGTTATCAAACTTAATGATTCTATTAGAGAACTTAAAACTCTCCGCCAACAAAAAGGAGAGTATATTATGAAAAATTTTGTAAATGACGAAAAAGTGATAGGAAAATGGAAGCGCATAGGAATTGTTGAACAAATTGAAGATTTCAAGAAAGGAAATATAGATATTGATAGCAAAGTGTTTGACAAGTTCAAAGAAATCTATTTTTTACCAAACGGGCAAGAGTATTGGACTTTGAGTTGGAGCAAAGAAAAATTATTTGTAAAAGACAGGGTTTTTGCATATAAAATTATTGACGGTGTGATGTATATAGGAGTGGTGGACAAACATACAGACAAAGTTGATTGTTATGCTGTATACGAGCAGGTTGACAACAAAGCTTATTCGGTTAATGAGATAATGATAAGCGATGATACAAATATTCCTTTCATATATGATGAAAAGGTTGTTGGTTTTTGGGAAGTTGTCGACTTTGTCAACGACAAAAATAAATTTGACACAACTTGTAGATTTGCAAGAGAAGAATTGTTTTTGAAGAATTATGCTTTTTCGCCAGATGGAAAACTTATCGCAACCTTTGATAGAGAAAGAACAAATATACTTTCATGGTCAAAAGGTTGTGTGATAAACAATATAATAAAAACTGTTAGTGAATATGAGATAAGAGTTATAAACAACAAAGATTATATGTTTGTAGAATGGAAATCCGGTGACTATACATACGGCGGGAAAGTGTATGGATATTATGTATTAAAAAGAATCATAAAATAATTTGTTTCAAAAATGAAAAGAAGTTGAGATTAAACTTCTTTTTTAATACAATCAACAATTTTTTTGCAATTATTGATTGGGGAAATTGGTGTGATTTTTATATTTTTATGTTTTTTTGTCTATTTTTGTAAGCGTGGTCAAACTTTCTTTATTTAATGATAAATTAGACCAAAAGGAGAGATTATGAAGTTGTATGATATTATTTCAAATCTGAAGTTTATTGGTATAAAGAATTATCAAGATATGGATATTGATTCACTTACATGCGACAGCAAAGAAAGACTGAATAATGGTCTATATTTTTGCATTAAAGGTACTAAGATAGATGGGCACGATTTTGCGGACGAGAGCATCAAAAATGGGGCAATATGCTTGGTTGTTGATCATTTCCTTGATATTCCAATTGCTCAAATTATGGTTGAAAATGTGAGATCTACTATGTCTTACATAAGTTCGATATTTTTTGCTACAGATAAAATTGAGAATATGAAGTTTATTGGTATTACAGGTACGAACGGAAAGACAACAACAACTTTTATTATAAGAGAAATTCTGACTCAAATGAATAAAGGTGTTGGTATGATAGGAACAGAAGGTGTTTATATAAAAAATCTTATGCTTCCACCAGCCTTGACAACACCTGATCCGATATTTCTCCATAAATTAATCTCTGACATGCACGAAAACGGCTGTGAATATTGTGTGATGGAAGTGAGTGCTCATGCAATTGCATTGAACAAAATTGATGATATAAAGTATGACATTGTTGGGATCAGCAATATCACAAATGATCATCTGGATTTTTTCATAAATATGGAAAATTACATCAAATGCAAAGCAAGTTTGTTTGACTCAAAACATGCAAAGATGGGTGTAGTGAATATTGATGATAAATTTTCAAAAGATATTGTGAAAAAATCAAACATTGATATTCAAACATATGGAAAAGATGGAGATTTCAAAATCATTGAAATAAATCAACAAACAACTTCAACAGAATTCAAATTTTTTCATAAAAATCATGAATATAAATGTGTGACAAATTTGATAGGGGAATATAATATCCACAATTTGTTGATGGCGATAGCCTGTTTGAATAGTGTTGGATTTGAAATAAAAGAAATATTGAAAATAATCAAAACAACAAAGATTGTTGTTCCGGGAAGATTCAATATTTTGAAGTTGGAAGCAAACTTTGATGTATTGATTGACTATGCTCACACTCCTGATGGTATGAAAAACGTATTATCATCTGTCAAGAAATTGCCGGTGGAGAGAATAATAACAGTTTTTGGTTGCGGAGGAGATAGAGATAGATCCAAGCGAAATATGATGGGAAAAATAGCGGTCGATTATAGCGATATCACTATTGTGACGAGCGATAATCCTAGATGCGAGAATCCGGATATTATAATTGACGATATCGTCAAAGGAATAGAGAATAAAAATGTCATTCGAATATGTGACAGAAGATCCGCAATTGAATATGCACTTTCGATTGCAAAAAGTAAGGACATAATTTTAATCCTTGGAAAAGGAGCAGAAAATTATCAAGAAATTGGAAATATAAAAATTCCATACAGTGATTATGATACTGTTGATAATTATTTCAAATATAAAGAAAAGGATATAATCAAAGCATGAGAAATATTTTGATTATCTTTTTGATTGGATTTGTTTTAACATTGATATTAATGCCTTTGACAATCAAACTTTTGAGAAAAATTTCAGCATCTCAAACCATTCTTGGTTATGTCGAAAACCACAAAGAAAAAAATGGAACAACTACTATGGGTGGGGTATTGTTTCTCTTGATTACACTAGTTATTCCATTGTTTTGTTTAAAATTTGATACTGAGTGGTTTGTTGTTGTATTGGTAAGTGTCTTTTTTGGTGTGATTGGATTGATGGATGATTATTTGAAAATTCATCTCAAACAAAATCTGGGACTCAGACCATATCAGAAAATCATTGGACAAGTTGGTATTGCAATTATTTTTTCAATATTTATTTATTTTTCTAGTCTAGGTGGTGAAATATTTTTGCCATTTTCAAATAAAAAAATCGAACTTGGTTTTATAATAATACCATTGATTGTTTTTGTATTGTTGGCAACAACAAATAGTGTAAATCTAACCGATGGTCTTGATGGGCTTGCTGGCAGTGTGTCATATTTTTATCTAATTTTTATGATAGTTGCGACTTCAATTTTTTCAAATAATTTATATAACCTCGGTGAAACAGGAAAAATTATTGAAAATATAAGAAATTTAAATCTCATTTCTTCACTTATTGCTGGAGTGCTTTTAGGTTTTTTGATTTTCAATACAAACAAGGCAAATGTCTTCATGGGAGATGTAGGATCTCTTTTCCTTGGTGGTTATATCGGAGCAAGTGCTTGTGTTATTGGACAAGAATTTTTGATAGTGTTGCTTGGTTTTTGTTTCGTATGGAGTGCTGTGAGTGTTATATTGCAAGTAGTGTTTTTCAAATTGAAGAAGAAAAGAATTTTCAAAATGGCACCTTTTCATCATCATCTTCAAATGTCAGGGTTGAGTGAGCCGAAAATTGTCATGATTTATTCTGCAATAACTATGATTTGTGGCATTATATGTCTAAATTTTTACATTTAGTAATAATTAGATTTTGCTCAAATAAAATTATTTAGGTGAAATATGAATTTTAAAGATAAAAAAGTTTTGGTTTATGGGTTGTCAACATCCGGAGAGTGGGTCGCGAAGTTGTTGAACAAAAAGAAAGCAACAGTTTTTTTGTATGATGACAATTTTGACATGGTGAAAAACAAAAATTTCAGAAATTGTTTCTTTGTCCAAAGTCTGAACGAATCAATAATAAAACAATTGGATTTTTTGGTTGTATCACCAAGTATTGAATATGACAATAAATTTTTGACTATTGCAAGAGAAAATAATATCAAAGTCTACAGCGAAATCGAGTTTGCTTCAATTTTTGCAAAAGATATTATTGCAATAACCGGCACGAATGGAAAAACGACTACGGTTGAACTTGTTGCGAAGATTTTGAGCAAAAAATACAAAGCGATTGCTTGCGGAAACAATGGCTATCCGATGTCAAGAGCAGTATTAGAGAAAAAAAGACA
The DNA here is from genome assembly GCA_045652505.1 of Candidatus Onthoplasma sp. Lineage (GTDB taxonomy): Bacteria > Bacillota > Clostridia > Christensenellales > UBA1242 > Onthoplasma. The sequence continues at coordinate 10,082 of JAZRUL010000033.1, forward strand.
CATAAAAGTGGCTGAAATTAGCAGTTTTATGCTGGAAAATTGTGAAACATTTTCTCCGCGTTGTGCAACGATTTTAAACATCGAGTCTGACCATATGATAAGGCACAAAACTTTTTCAGAATATGTGCGATGCAAGAAAAATATCTTCAAAAATATCACAAAATACGACTATATTGTTGTCAATCTTGATGATAAAACTTATCAAACAAAAATCTCAAATTGTGTCACTTATTCATATAAGAAACTTGCCGACATTTATTTCAAAGAAGGCGCGATATATTTAAAAGGTGAAAAAGTATTAAATACCAATCAACTGAACATAAAGGGCAAGCACAATATCATGAATGCAATGTGTGCAATATGTTTTGCTTATATCTACAAAGTGCCGATAAAACAAATTCGAGAGGCTCTCTTTGAATTTCGAGCAGAAAATTTCAGAAATCAATTCATCAAAAGGATCAACGATATCAATTTTGTCAATGACAGCAAATCAACAAACATTGCTTCAACTCTTGCGAGCTTAGAGACAAACAAAGGTCCAATCATACTATTGCTTGGCGGAAGTGAAAAAATGCTTGATTACACAAAACTTTTTTCAAAATTGAGCAGTAGAGTTATTCAAATTTATGTTTATGGTCAAATTGCAGACAAATTGATTGAAGCAAATGTCGGAAAATTCAAAATAGAGAAATGTGACAATATGTCCGATGCTTTTGACTCAGCTGTTAAATATGCGAAGCCTAATGATACGATTTTGTTGTCTCCGGCGTCTGCTAGTTATGACCAATTCGCAAACTTTGTTGAACGTGGCAAATTTTTCAATGAAAAGGTGAGAGAATATGAAGCTCTTGTCGAGAAAAAATAGTATCATAATTTTTGTTTGCACAATGTTGCTCGCTATTTTTGGCTGTGTCATGGTGTATAGTGCGAGCAAACACTCAGCTTTTCTACAATATGGCGATCAATTCTTTTATCTCAAAAAACAAATCATAGGTGTAGTTATTGGCTTTGTTGGTATGGTGGCGACATATTTCATTTCAACAAAGGTATATAAGAAGTTTTATTGGATTTTCTATTTCGTTGGGCTTGTTTTCTTGGCTCTTGTTTTTGTTCCAGGTCTTGGCAAAACTAGTTATGGTGCGACTCGTTGGATAGGTTTTGGCTCGTTCACTATGCAACCGAGTGAAATTGCCAAATTCTGCTTGGTCTTCTTTTTGTCTGGCTATTTATCTGACGGAGACAAGCTTGAGAAACTCAAGAATGTCGCTTTTATGCTTTTGCTTGGCGGAGCGTATTGCCTTTTGATTATATTAGAGCCGAATATGTCGATCACGATTTGTGTCGCTTTGACTTTGGTTTTCATGCTGTTTGTTGGCGGTATGAGACTCAAGGTTTTTGCCTTTTTGATTATTCCAGCAATTCTTGTAGCAATTGTTTTGATTATGATTGAGCCATATAGACTCAATAGAATTATTGCTTTCATTGACCCGTGGAAAAATCCTCTTGACGAAGGATATCAACTGATACAATCTCTTTATGCGATTGGTAGCGGTGGACTTTGGGGAGTAGGATTATTTAATTCAAGGCAAGCAGAACTATTCTTGCCATTCAGCGAAAGTGATTTCATATTCTCAATCATTGCCGAAGAACTAGGCTTTATTGGTTGTGTTTGTCTGATAATTATATTTATATTTTTGATTGTCAATATCTTTATTGTCGGTATGCGAGCTCAGGACAAATTTTCTGCCTTCCTTTGCTTTGGAATAGGAGCAATCATCTCAATCCAAACAATTCTCAACATTGCTGTCGTCTCCGGCTCCATCCCGCCAACAGGCTTGCCGTTGCCTTTCATAAGTGCTGGGTCAACTAGTTTGCTAGTTTTCATGAGTGC